>JANNGV010000256.1:0-2370 GCA_031404055.1 Chloracidobacterium sp. | reverse complement strand
GATCTGGTGGGAGCGATCGTTTAACCCGATTCCGCATCCGCCGGTTGAAAGTAGAAAATTCCGGTGTGCGTTTTAAGGTCGCGAGCCTGTACGTCGTTGTTCGACCAGCATTCGTTTGACCTCTTCGAGCAGAATGTAAGTGGCGCGCAGACCGACAGCCATTTGATTCAACCCGCCGGCTATGTCGCGGCAGGCGGCCGCAACGTTTTGCAAGTCATTTATCGGGTTTGAACCGTTTCCCTCGACAACCCGCTGTCCCCAGTTTCCCGCGGCGTCGAACTGTATTTTGGCCATATCTGTTGGTCCCATTTATCTTTTCCTCCGTTTTCTTCAAATAAATTACGACATTGTTTTTTTTATTCAAACTTCAGGCCGATTCATTCCATACCTCTCGTCAAGGTATGGCGGCGTGGCGTGAATGGCGAAATTCTGATAGCAGTGCACGTTGTTTATTGCTGTTTCAAAATCTGAATTGTCGTACGCATAGCCGCTTTCACCGCCGAGGTGCAGGATGCGCGGGTCTATGTAATGCCCTAGCTCATGAATGATAACCGAGGCCCTGCACTTTGGCCCAAGGGTCAGATAATGGTTGGTAAATGACACCGATTTCATCGAATACGCATATCCACCGACAAGCGGGCCATCGGGCTGAAAATATCCCAGGGTATTCAGCGACGCGGTTTCGTCATCGGCTGAATGAAAGATGTTTTCGCTATTGCAAAGAAAACGCCTGATTTTCTGATAGTTTGATTCGACCCTTTTTAGGCTCTCCATTTCCGTCGAGGCTCTCTTGGGCCTGTCGGTATGAAAATGGAGCCGGACTATGGGAAAGCCAATTTTTGCCTGAAAGTTTATCGGCGATTCGTGATCGACAGATCGGATGCACGAATTCAGCATCAGGATCGCATTGTCGATCCATTTCAGGGCTAATGGCTTTGCTTCGTTGGCGGCGGTCTTTGGATCGTTGCTGCCGGTCAGATCTTGCGCGGCTTCGACGTCGGATGCTTCCGTGTCGTCGGACTCGATTTGATCTGACGCAGTTTGCACGCTGCTTTGATCTTCTTCAAACATTTCTGCAAGCATCATCTACTTGGAATGATCTTTCTTAGGACCGTTAATTGCGGCGGACGATTCCTTCCAAGGCCGGAGCGTAATAACTCCGCAATTTTTGTTGAAGGCGGCGACGGAGCGGTCGAGCGTGCTCCACATACGGACCATCGTTGCGTAATCGACAACAATGCCATCGTCATAATGATCCTGGTCGGAAAAGATCTCTTGATATGTATCCATTACGCCTCCATTTTCCGTTTTAAGCGGATTTAATCAGTCTAATTTTGATCCTCGCGTTTGCAAGGCGGGCAACTTCTCATAATGCGTCAATGTTTAGACGTGCGTGCGGGAATAAATTGCGGTGAATTTAATAATTATTTTGTGTCTGCCGAAGTCCGGGAGAGGAAATCCGGAATTTAGCTACTTCGGTTTGGTAAATGAGTATTCAAACTCATAAAAGTGCTTGCCATTCTCGATTATGATCTTCATCTTGCCTGAGATGCCGACGAGTTCACCGGTTCCCGAATCTGGAACGACCGACACATTCAAGTCGAATTTCCCGGCCTGCATCGAGCCCGAATGCTGCAATGCAAATGAACCTTTTTTGCCATCAAGAGTTCCATTGAAACGCTCGGCAGCGACGTAGCCGCCCGATTCCTTGACTTCGGTGCCGATGCCGAGCATCTGTCCCTTGCTTGTGCCGGCCAAATTCCCAGTGAACTGCTTGTCCAACGATAAGCGTCCGATTGTCGGATCACCGATGGTATCTTCAGCCGGCTGCGGAGTCACTTTAACTTCAAACGTTCCTTTCGCAATTTTCATAGTTAGTTTGTTTTTCTGATTTGTAGTTTTTGCGGCCGATTTCGTTTGCGGTTCGGCAATGCTGGTTAAACACAGCAGAAAGCAAAATACCGCAATGAGACGAAATATCATTCGAAATGTTGTTTTCATAATGTTTAGCGCGTCAGTCGGTAGATCAAAATCGCGGCACGTTTTGTAAGCATCGGCATTGTATCGACCTGTGCCCATTCGCCTTTTGCGTGGGAGTTTCTGCCGCCGCCGATTCCTATGCCGTCCAGGGCGGGAATCAGGCCGGAAACAAACGCGACGTCACCGGCGCCGCGATCGCCCGGATCGAGTGCTTCAACCGTGCCGAAGCCAAGATCGCGGCTGACCTGATCCAGTTGTTTCAAAAGCGTATAGTTTCCCTCGACGGGTGTCATCGCCGGAATGCCATCCTGAAATGTGATAGAAGATTTCGTGCCGGGCAGGTTTTTCGCAACGATCTCCCGCATTTTCGCGCGGGCTGATTCCTTTTGG
>JANNGV010000255.1:0-1716 GCA_031404055.1 Chloracidobacterium sp. | reverse complement strand
TGAACGAGATTTACGAGAGTTTCGGTTGATTTCTCCAGTCCCTTCCGCGAATTAAATTCGAGCTTGCCGTGAAAATTATGCCCGCCGGTGAACAGGTTTGGCGTCGGCAGTCCCATTGCGGTCAAACGTGAGCCATCAGTGCCGCCGCGAATCGGCCTTATCTCAGACGGAACGCCCGCCCGTTTCGCCGCCTCAATCGCATAATCGGTAAGCTGAGGGTAATTTTTCAGTACTTCTTTCATGTTCAGATAGCCGAGGACGCTCGCGTACTCGATCTTTACGTTCGGAAACTTTTTCTGGGTTTTCGCGATCAGCTTCTTCATCAGGGTTTCCTGTGCCTCAAGGCCGGTAATATCGAAATCGCGAAGCAGGATCTTGACTGTCGATGTTTCGATATCAAGAGTTCCGACGTAGGGATGAATGAATCCAACGCGCCCTTCGGTCGTTTCGGGGCGGTTCTTTACGCTTTTCGGAAACTGTGCGAGAAAATCGCCAGCTGCGTAGGCTGAATTAACCAAAATGCCTTTTGCAGTGCCCGGATGCGTCGATTTGCCGCGAAACGTGACTGTTGCGGTCCGTGCCGACCACGTTTCGTTCGAAATATCGCCGAGCTGTTCGCCGTCAACGGTGTAGGCGAATTGAGCACCCCAACCTTTGATATCGAACTTATCAATGCCGCCGCCGACCTCTTCGTCCGGCGTGAAGGCGATGGCGATATTGCCGTGCTTGAGCTGCGGATTCTGATTCAAGATGTCGATCATCGTCATCAACTCGGCGATGCCGGATTTATCGTCGGAACCAAGCAGCGTCGTGCCATCCGCCGTAATAATGTCGTCGCCGATCAGATTTTTTAGATCGGGATTCTGAGCGACCGTGATGACCTGCGTCTTATCATTCGGCAGAATAATGTCGCCGCCCTGGTAATTCTTGTGAATAATAGCGTTAACATTCGCCCCCGAAACTGCGGGCGATGTGTCCATGTGAGCGATAAACCCAACCGTTGGCACTTTGGAATTATCCGCCAGATTGCCGGGAACCATTCCATAAACAATGCCCCATTCGCTCAACCGCACGTTCTGAACGCCAAGATCTTTCAACTCTTTTTCTAGCAAACGAGCCAGATCAAGCTGTTTCTTCGTGCTCGGCGGCGCGGGCTGGTCCTCCGCCGACTGGGTGTCGATCTTGACATAGCGAAGAAAGCGATCCAACGCTGATTCAGTCGGAGCTATTGCCTGTGCAAATGATGTGGTGAAAAGGAGGAACAGAACAAAGAATGAGTAAACAAATTTCATATGTTTTCGATGCAGAATTTACGGTTTTAGTGGCAAGTTTTTAGCCGTGAGAATATTCAGGAACTTTATCAGATCAACAATTTAAGCCGCCTCAAATGATTAAACAATTGCATTTCTGGAGCTCAATAGTTGATCTTTATACAAACATTTTTCTCTTCCGTAAAAAACTTCAGTGCTTCGAATCCGCCTTCGCGGCCGATGCCGCTGTCTTTCATTCCGCCGAACGGCGTTCGCAGATCTCGGAGCAGCCAGCAGTTTATCCATACGACGCCGGATTCCAGCATGCTTGAGACGCGATGTGCACGCGAAAGGTTTTCCCCCCCGATGGAGGACCTTCTGGACAGTCTCGAGGACGAATCGCCCCCTCTGTATGGGCCCTCCATCCCGGACTCCCCGCCGCCTCCGCTGCATCTGCCCATCTCTG
>JANNGV010000254.1:0-3162 GCA_031404055.1 Chloracidobacterium sp. | reverse complement strand
GTTTCCGCAAACCAGCGTTTTCCGATCTTCTTTCAGGAAAAGAGGCCCTTTTTTCTGGAAGGCAAAGACATTTTTGATTCGCCATTGCAGCCCTTTTATTCTCGGACAATCGTGGACCCCGATGTTGCGGCAAAACTGACCGGAAAGATCGGGCGGAACACATTCGGTTTTCTGCTTGCGTCGGACAACGCACCGGGGAATTATTCCGAGGACGAACGTGGGGAGCTGATTAATTGTCAACGCGCTCGGGAATTTGATCCGCCCAACCAGCAGCGAAGGTGCGGGATCGAGGATTTTGTGGGTAAAAACGCGCTCTTCAGCGTTTTGCGGCTCAAACGCGATTTTGGCAAGGAGAATAACGTTGGGTTTTTTGCGACTGCCAGGATCTTCCCGCGAAATCGCAATTTTACCGGCGGGTTTGACGGAACATTCAAGCTGAACCCAAAAACGATATTGAGTTTCCAGGTTTTGGGCACTCACTCGCGAAAAAACTTTTATGACCCGAATCGAGACCGGGTTGACTATCGAACCGGCAACGGTCTGGGCTACTATTTCAATCTTGATTACACGACCGATCTGCATGGCTGGACATTTGAAGCCAACGGGCGGACGAGCGATTACCGTACCGATGCGGGCTTTACCCGCCGGACGGATGCCAACACCTTCTTTTTTGCCAACCGATTCAGCACTAAATCCAAACCGAAGGCGACGATTATCCGTGCGAACTGGAACCAGTTTGGCCGTTTCGGAATGGACTGGAAAGGCAGAACACAGCAGGGTTTGATCGGTAACAATCTTAACCTGACGCTTCAAGGGAATCTGTTTATTTATACCGAAGTTGGCGTGCAGTACGAAAAAATCTACGAAAGCGAATTCGGAGCGGTGCGTGACCCGGCTATCGGCAGGCCAGGGGCCTTTGTCGGTGGCCCGACGCGCAAATCAACGCAACCGTATTTTAGCATTAACGTGAACAAGAGTTTGGGCAAAAAGCTCTCGGTGTACGGATTTGTCGGCTCGATCATCAATTCTTTCGACTACGATTTTGGAGCAGGCCCTAGATTTCCACGAGCGTCGCCGGCTTTCGTTACTTATCTCAATAGCCCGGCTTATAACAACTATATTCGCGATCTTTATTTACATCAGGCTGATCCGGTCAATAATACGTATCCCGCTTTTGCCGAGCCCCCGCAGCTTGATCCGGGCAAAGGGTGGCAGTTCGATGCAAATGTCGGGTTTGAATACAAACCGGTTGATCCCCTGCGTGTATCGCTCGATTATACCAAGAGTAAATTGACTCGAAACGACAGCAAAAAGACGGCTTATGACACAGATATTTTTACGCTGCGTTCGACTTATCAATTTACGCGTTTTATATATGTTCGTGCCCGTTGGGATTACGATACCCTGAATGCCAATGCCAGCGGCCAATTACTCTTTGGCTGGAATCCAAGCCCGGGCACCGCATTCTACGCAGGCTACAACGATAAGTTTAATTACAACGGCTTCAATCAGTTCACGGGCCAGTATGAACCAGGATTCCAGAGGGATTCGCGAACCTTCTTTATTCGGATGTCGTATCTATTCCGTAAGAGCTTTTGATAAAAGTTCATTTGCTCCTCCTAAGGCAAACTTGGCAGTGGACTGTGCCGTCCGCTGCCCTTTTTTTACGACATATTACCGGAAAAGCAGCGTTCTTAAGCGTCCGCATAATAATTCTTGTAATTTCTTAAGCTATCGTGTATAAACATAGGCGGACAAATCATTTCTTGTTCCTCAATTTACAAATCCAAAGGAGATCACATGAAGCTATCCCGAAGTATTTTAGCTGTCGCCCTTAGTTTTTCTCTCAGTTTAGTAGCATTTATCGCCCTTCCGATCCATTCGGTCACTGCGCAGGATTCGAGGGTCGCTCTCCAGCGTGGATTCCGGACGGGGTATTCGGACGGATACATGGCCGGATATCGTGATTCTATAGACGGCGCGGTAAAAGAATTTGCACGGCACGGCGAGTATTCAAAAGCGACTCGGGCCTATAACAAGGAATACGGCTCGGTCGAGGATTACTCGGACGGATATCGTCAAGGATTTGAATCGGGATATGGTACGGGCTTTGAGAAACGCTCGTTCGAGGCTAATGTTCCTGCGGATTTGAGCCGACGCGGGACGTCGATTCCGGCAGTTAAGGCACCGACGATCCCGCAAGAGAATATGCCGGCCGTCGCTGAACATCCGGCCCCGGTGCCTGTAAACACAGACCCGGCTGTTTCGGACAGTACTCCGAGTGTGACAACGGAAAGCTTTCAAAAGACGAGCTTCACACCGGTAAGCGACGCAGTTATTATCATTCCGCGCGATACCGAGATTATAGTCGAAATGAGTGAAAGCCTCAGCACGGAACGCAGCCGTGAGGGCGATAAGTTTACGTCGAAGGTCGTTTCTCCAGCTGAAATTGCCGGTGCGATCATCGAAGGCCGGATTAATAAGATCACCAAGCCTGGCCGCATCAAACGCCGCTCGGAGCTCCAACTTTCGTTCGACCGTATTATTCTAACCGAAAGCCGCTGGAGCAATTTTAACGTCGGCGACCTCCTCGAGGAGGTCCGCCTTCGAGTCCGCGGTGTCGATGGCGGACAGGACGATGATCGGCAGGTCCGCGCGCGCCTTGACCTCGCGGGCGAGGGTGAGCCCGTCCATCCGGGCCATCATCATGTCGACGATCAGCAGGTCCGGCCAGCCGCCGTCGAGCCGGCGGAGCGCCTCCTCGCCGTCGCGCGCCGTCTGGATCTCGAACCCATCGGCGCGCAGCTGATCCGCGAGCAGCACGAGCAGGTTCGGGTCGTCATCGACGATGAGGATGCGCGGCGCCCCGGAGCCGCCCCTCCAACCGCCGCTCAGCATGGCCGGAGGATACACGCGGGAGTCAGGGCGCCTTCGGGTCCACGAAGCGGCAGCGGTCGCGGAGCGGGCAGATCTCGTGCGCCGGGTTGCGCGCGTGGCAGACGAGACGACCGTGGCGGATCAGGTTGACGTGGGCCTCGTGCATCTGGTCGGGCTCGAGCAGCGCCAGGAAGTAGTCGTGCGCCGGGTCGGCCGTGTCATTCCTCGGGATCAGCCCGAGGCGCGAGGAGACTCGCTCCACGTGTCGATCGACCGGCATCAGGG
>JANNGV010000253.1:0-1713 GCA_031404055.1 Chloracidobacterium sp. | reverse complement strand
GTTTGCCGCCAGCCTCTTCCAGAATCACCTGCGGGCTGCATGTGTCCCAAAATTTTGTCCGGTGTGAAAGGTGAATATAAAGATCGCAGGTCTGCTCGGCGATAAGCCCGACCTTGACGCCGACCGAGCCTCGCCCGACCTCGCTTCGAATGCCAAGATCCCTGATGATCTGCGAGATCTTCGGGCTTCGGTGATCGCGTGAAACGGCAAGGTCCATCTCCGTAAAGTCAGTCTTGCCTGAAACATGCAGTCGTTTCGCCAGGCCGCCGTTTTCGGAAATAAACGCCCCGCCGCCGCGTGTGGCGGAATACAAAATATCTTTTGCCGGCAGATAAACGACGCCTAGAATTGCCGTGCCGTTTTCGGCCAGGCCGATCTGCACCGCAAAGTCGCCGTCCTTTTTAATAAAGCCCGCCGTCCCGTCTATCGGATCGACAAACCACACCCTCGTATTCGCGAGCCTCTCGTCCAGCTTATCCGCCTCTTCTTCGGAAAGGATCGCGTCGGCGGGAAATAGTTCCTCGATTCCGTCGACGATTATCCGGCTCGCCTCGCGGTCGGCCGCCGTCACCGGCTCGGAAAAATTGTCCAGGCCGATCTTGCTTTCTGAAATAATATCGAGGGAATAGTGTTCAAGAATGGCCGCCCCGGCCTTCCGGGCAATTCCAATCGCGGCCTCAAGTTCGTTAACAGGCATTGATTTAACTTATCATTGGCTGGCCCAAATAACGAAATCTTCAACGCACCCGCCGCACCAAACTCCCGCGGTTCCGTGCCATAATATTTTTGCTTCGGGCGGCGAAATACGGTTCCCGCAGCTATCTTTACATTTCAAAAAGTATGAGAATGCCGTATGAAAAAAATACCATTACTTACGCTCGTGGTTTTCGCGTTGCTATGTGGTTTTGTCCGGTTCGCCGAAGGGCAGATCGAGCCCGAAAAGGTTCGGACGCCGCCCGAAACAAAAGCCCCTAAGATCATCACTCTTAAACCCGGCGAACCGGACCTGATTCCGTACGATGCGGGAACAGTCCGGTATCTGGCTACAAGCAAGGATACAAATGGTGCATGGTCGCTTGTCGAATTGACAGAAAATCCGGGCTACAAAACCCGCTATCATCGTCATAACTACACCGACGAAGCCTATTACGTGCTCGAAGGTGTCTTGACCGCCAAGATCGACGGCAAGACCTATGAATTGCCCGCCGGCTCCTACATTTTCATTCCGCACGGAACACCGCATGCCCAGGGAAATCTCGGAAAGGTTCCCGTCAAGGTCCTTCTGACAATGACGCCGGCAGGATTTGAAGAATCTTTTAGAGAACGTGCAGAACTTTTTAAGACGACGAAGCCGGACGATCCTGCTTTCATTAAAAAGCGTGAGGAAATGATGAAAAACCGAAACTACGACCGCGAATTTCTCGGCGATTGGAATCCTTAAAAAATGATGCCTACAGAAGAATTCGAATCCCTCAAGAACGATCCCGATCTCCAATCCGAACCAGGCCCGGGCGGTACGCTGATATTCCTGGATGGCGATGCCTATTGTGTCATCGGCCCTGAGTTCGTCGATACGCAAGAAAGCGATTGCTACGCCTTCGGAGATACACGCGAACAAGCGATAGCAAACTACGCCGCCCGAAAGCGAGACTCAGCGTAACGTTTGAGAAGGCGAGATGGAATTCGATGGGCTCCCCGACACCTCGCACACAT
>JANNGV010000252.1:0-5868 GCA_031404055.1 Chloracidobacterium sp. | reverse complement strand
TGTTTGCCGTGTCAATCGGCGAGGATTGTACGTAACCCGCGCAATAAAGGTTATTTCTCGATGCCACGGTCATAGGTCTCGCGGCTTCCACAAGCACTCTGAACGGCGTCGGCTGCGTCCGTGGCTGGGCGGCGGCGATAGAGGTCAAAATACACATGCCTCCGAAAATTAATACGACACTTCGTTTGAAAAAGACTTGAAAATTCACAATTTTCTCCTTTATTACTGCTCTAGATGCTTTGATCGGAAAATGCTCTTTGGATTGATAACGCATTTTCATAATTGTGCTAAGAATACTCTCGCCGCCAAATAACGTAAGTTACCGCAAAGGGCAATCGTTTAACATTAAAAAAACTTGTTGACCTTTCCTTTGCGAAGTCTGTACAATCATAGATGCCCTCATGGGTATCTTTGCAATCATTACCAGTCAACTCTTTCAATCCGAAGAGCATTTTCCGATCAAAGCATCTAGAACAGCAATAAAGGAGAAAATTGTGAATTTTCAAGTCTTTTTCAAACGAAGTGTCGTAATAGTTTTCGGAGGCGTGTGTGTTTTGACCTCGATCGCCGCCGCCCAGCCACGGGCGCAGCCGACGCCGTTCAGAGTGCTTGTGGAGGCGGCGAGACCTATGACGGTGGCATCGAGAAACAACCTCTATTGCGCCGGTTACGTGCAATCCTCGCCGATCGACACGGCAAACAAGGTTGTCGGTGCGGTCGAAGAGCAGGAACAGTTTATCTACGCCGAAAATGACATCCTTTATATAAATATGGGTTCGAACAAAGGTGTTCAGGTTGGCGATTTGATGGCTGTTGTCAGGCCTAAAGGGAAAGTCGAAACGCGTTGGACAAAGAAGGACAGCCTTGGATTTTATGTTCAGGAAGTCGGTGCTCTTGAGGTAATCCGCGTTAAGGGTGAAGTTTCGGTGGTACGCGTTAAAACATCTTGCGACAATCTTTTGCTCGGCGATCTCGTCCAGCCGATGCCGCAGCGAACAAGCCCGATGCATCAGGCACGCGGACCGCTCGACCTTTATTCCGATCCTTCAGGCAAAGCGATGGGCCGGGTTTTCATGGCACGCGACAATCAGGAAGCTATTTCCCGCGATCAGATCGTTTATGTTGATCTCGGTGCCGACGACAATGTTCAGGTTGGCGACCGTCTTACGGTTTTCCGCCCGCTTGGACGAGGAAATCTTTTTGTCTCGGATGAAGATGAATCGGTCGCCGCACGAAGCGACGGCTATCAAAGCACCGAGTATCGCGGCGGAAAGTTCTCTAATCAGGCGGCACGAAAATCAGGCGACCAGGCCGGAGGCCGCGTCGTAACAACCGAAAAAGCCAAGGAAGACCGCCCGGCGAACTTGCGAAAGGTCGTTGGTGAAATGGTCATCCTAAATGTAAAGGAAAAGACCGCAACGGCTGTGATCACCAAAACCGCTCAGGAAATCCATACGGGTGATTGGGTTGAAGTTCAGTAGGTAAGTAAAAAGGTAAAATTAAAAAGGCAAAAGATGCTAATAAGCGTCGTTTGCCTTTTCTTTTTTTTTGGGAACCGCTAATGTCGAAGCGATACTGCCGCATCTACTGGCGCGATTCACTATTTTTACATATGTCCATCCCGTTGCTGCTCGGACTGCGATCGAATATAGCGTAAGACGACGCCGCCGTGCTCTTCATCAACGGCTACGCCTGATCCATCCGCAAAGTTGATGATTGTCCGCGAGCTCGCCGATGCCTTGTTCGAACTCACATCGCGGACAACCTTGCCCTTAATAACACTTGCAAATACCTGATCGCTGACCTTCTCAAAAAGAACCGTCTTCGCATTGATACGTTCCAGTGAAATCGCCATGTTGGACCTCCAAAATTTGTAATTTATTCCAGACAGCTTAAACACCATTATAAGCCTTATGGCTACAGTGGTTCGTAGGCTAGCTTATGATGGAGCGGAATGCTCCGTGATAATACACGAATTTGAGTTTTATTCAGAATCGTTAGCTTACTAACATGAGAATTGCCGGATTCGTCAGGACACGCTTTCATAATGCAGCCGTTACTCGGTAGTTGGCCAATTTGAACTTTCCGCAAGCTTGATCGAGTTTCCCGGCGATCTCCGCGTCAACTCCGTGCTCTCCGCGATTGGATATAGTTTAGTTATATTCAACCCGGAGGACGCTGAGATGTTCGCGGAAGTGAGAAGAAGTCTGTTTTCAAACTGACTTACCCAAGTAGTGGTAGTAATTCTGTGTTGCTGATCCACCTCTTCGCAAAGTTCGCAAAGCGGCTCGGGCATGCAAAACAGAGAATTAAGACACTACCCAATTAGTAAAATTCTTGACACAGTGTTGCATCTATGCGACACTTATCGGGGTCATTTGTCTGCGGCTGTGGCTCGATGCAGGTCTTTGATAATTCAAGATTCGAACGGCGAATGTACCGGTTCACTTAAGAAGCTCCGTTAAAACACGGGTGGAACGATTTTTGGATCGCGATCGTTCCACTTAATGAGCTGTCTAAAACACGATGGAACGATTTTTGGCTGTAAATAATTGTAATCGCATAACTTAAGCCGTCCCACTTTCGACTCGCTTATGTGGAACGATTTTTCGTAACGTTGTCGTGTCACCACGCCGTAAACGGACGCGGCTAGGCGAAGCCGGAAATAAGAAAACCCGAATCGACGGGCCTCAGATTTTCACATGACCCACTGCCTGTTACTCCTCGCCCTTGCTTACCTACAGGGTTCCGTTTAAACTTGACTGTTATGGTTGAAATCGAAGATTTTCCAATCGGTCTGGCTGAGGGCGACGTGGTAGAGCCGATGATGCAGATCCCTTCGGAGCTGCCGACGCTTCCGCTGCGGGATATTGTTATTTATCCGTTTATGATCGTTCCGCTGTTTGTCTCGCGGGACAAGTCGATCAAAGCGGTTGAAGAGGCCCTGAAAGATAATCGAATGATCGTTCTTGTTTCGCAAAAAGATGTGAACAAGGAAGATCCAGGCCAGGACGATCTTTATGAAGTTGGCACGGTTGCGATAATAATGCGGATGCTCAAGCTGCCGGATGGGCGTATTCGTATATTGATACAAGGACTCTCGCGAACAATTGTCAATTCGGTTGATTCAAGCGGCGACTATGTAAAAGTAAACATCACGCCGATCTCGGAGCCGCTGGCCCCGGAAGGCTCGCTCGAGGTTGAAGCGTTGGTCCGCAATGTTCGCGGGTCAATGGAACGTTCAGCCAGCCTGGGCAAAAACATTTCGCCAGAAGTTTTGGCGATCATCGCAAACCTTGACGATTCCGGCCGTCTTGCCGACCTTTCGGCGTCCAACCTCGAACTAAAGGTCGAAGATGCACAGAGCGTTTTGGATATTTCCGAACCGGTAAAGCGTCTTCGCCGCGTCAACGATCTCTTGAACAAAGAGATAGACGTTCTGACCGTCCAGCAGGAGATAAATTCGCAGGCCAGGGCCGATATCGACCGCTCACAGCGTGAATATTTCCTGCGTCAGCAGATGAAAGCGATCCAGGGCGAGCTTGGCGACGGAAATGAGCTTTATGAGGAAATCGAAGCCTATCGCAAGAAGATTCTGGCCATTAAGATGCCGGAAAATGCGGAAGAGGAATCGCTTCGCCAGCTCAAAAAGCTTGAGCGTATGCATCCCGATACGGCCGAGACCGCAACTCTCCGCAACTGGCTCGACATAATGACCGAGTTGCCGTGGTCGATCGCGTCAAAGGACAATCTTAATCTTAAAAAGGCCGAAAAAATCCTCAACGAAGATCACTACGGCCTCGAACGCGTGAAGGAACGCATAATCGAAGCCTTGGCCGTCCGCAAGTTGATGGAAAAGCCAAAAGGCTCCATCCTTTGTCTCGTCGGCCCTCCGGGAGTCGGTAAAACGTCGCTCGGACGATCGGTAGCACGGGCGTTGGGACGAAAGTTTATGCGGCTCAGCCTGGGCGGGCTGCACGACGAAGCCGAGATTCGCGGGCATCGCCGGACATATGTCGGCGCAATGCCGGGCAGAATTTTGCAGGCCATACAGCAGGCCGGAACGAACAATCCGCTGATAATGCTCGATGAGATAGACAAGGTCGGAGCCGATTTCCGCGGCGATCCGAGCTCGGCGCTTCTGGAAGTCCTTGATCCGGAGCAAAACTCTTCGTTTCGAGATAATTATCTTGGCGTCACGTTCGATTTGTCGAATGTGATGTTCATGACGACCGCAAACGTGCTTGATACGATTCAGCCGGCATTGCGCGACCGAATGGAGATAATTTTCCTTTCAGGTTACACGGAGGAAGAAAAATACGAGATTGCCAAACGCCATCTAGTGCCAAAACAGATCGCCGAGAACGGGCTTGCAAAAGATGACGTAAAGTTCGAACGGAAAGCGATCAACAAGATCATCAGTGAATACACCCAGGAGGCCGGCCTGCGGCATCTGGAGCGTGAGATCGGCAAGGTGGCCAGAAAGGTCGCCCGAAAGAAGGCGGAACTGGAGGAAGCGTTTGAGCCGATACGTGTAAATCCTGAGAATGTAAAAGATTACCTGCGGAATCCGAAAATATTTACTGAAGGAGCTTTGAAAAAAGACCAGATCGGTACGGTTACCGGATTGGCATGGACGGCGGTCGGCGGCGATATTTTGTTTATTGAAGCATTAAAAACAAAGGGCAAAGGCAAACTAATGCTTACCGGACAACTCGGCGATGTGATGCAGGAATCGGCCCAGGCGGCGTTTTCGTATGCAAAAGCCCGTTCGGCCGAACTGGGAATCCCGGATGATGCTCTTGAGAATTTTGACATCCATATTCACTTGCCGGAAGGTGCGATACCAAAGGACGGGCCGAGCGCCGGGATTACGATGGCAACGGCCCTGGTGTCCGTGCTTGCTCAGCGTCCGGTGCGAAAAGACGTGGCGATGACTGGCGAGATCACATTGAGGGGCAACGTACTGCCGGTCGGCGGAGTCAAAGAAAAGTTACTGGCCGCACGGCGGGCAAAGTTGAAAACGGTGATCCTTCCCGCACCGAACCGGCGGGATCTTGAAGATCTGCCCGCGGAAGTTTTGGAGGATTTGAACTTTATATTTGTTGAGACCGTAAGCCAGGTATTCGCCGAAGCATTGTTAGAGGCAAAACCGGCGGCGAAGGCGGCTAAAAAGTAAAAGTAACGCTGACCGCGGGAATGACGGCGTTACCGACAAATATTGACGATTAAAGGGTTTTATGATAATTTTTAAGATGGTTGATACCTGCGCATTATTATAGACAAGCCATCAAAAGGAACTTTTTCCGATCAGGAGCGTTAGAACTCCTGAAACATATTCATTTAGGCCGTTCGAAGAATTCGCCCTAACCCTGAAGGTAAAATTGTAAGGAGTATAGACGAAGTTTAATGATAAGAACCATTTACCGGTCCATATATATATCTGCTTTTATTATTTTTGCGCTTAATTCGATCGCTTTTGGTCAGACGACGAGTTCGAGCTCTAGTGGAAGGGAGGGCGGCACTCCAGAGCAGGCTATTCAATTTGAAATTGAACGGAAACAGCTTCTTGACAGATCTGGAGAGCGGTTCAAACCAGGATTAAATGCGCTGATTAGTAAGAACCCAAAAGAGGCGGGAAGGCTTTTTGACGAAACAATTGATCATTTCTTAAAAGCTAGAACCCCTGTTAATGCTAAGGGAAACGAGAAGGTGCAGGCTTGTTATCTTGGTCTTATTGAAACAGTGTACCTGATTGAATTCCCTGATAAGAGCTATAGCCCTCAAATTAGATCGTTGTCCAACGCATGCGGTTGGCAAATTGAAGACGCGGTAGTTAGCGGAATTGCGAGCCGGACGCGCGAGATC
>JANNGV010000251.1:0-2099 GCA_031404055.1 Chloracidobacterium sp. | reverse complement strand
GCGGCGCGGGCGTCGACGTCGAGGCATTCGCACCTCCGGAGCGCCCCCCGAGCGGCATTCCGCTCGTGGTGCTCGTGTCGAGGATGCTGCGACGCAAAGATAAGCGCTTTTGGAAATATGTAAAGAATTGTTGATTTTATACTTTTCATTAAATCCATGGCAAAGAAAATCTGAAAATTTCCAGGAGGCTCTAGTGCGACAAACCTAAGCAGTCGTCCATTCTCCCGCGATCGTTCGGTCTTTGCCGTTGTTCAGTTTCGCAGAAACGCAAAACTCAAAGTTTCAGCGACCGTAGATACGAGCGAAAGTCATCGCCGAGGTCTGCGCGTTTGAGTGCAAACTCAACGGTCGCGATCAGGAATCCGAGCTTGTCGCCCGCGTCGTGACGGGTGCCTTCAAGCTTTACGGCATAGAAAGGGCGCGTCTTTAACAGGAGCCGCATGGCGTCCGTGATCTGGATCTCGCCGCCGGAGCCGGGCGTGGTCCGCTCGATTGCCTCGAAAATGTCGGGCGTAAAGATGTATCGGCCGATGATCGCGAGATCAGACGGAGCGTCGGCATAGGCCGGTTTCTCGACCATGTCCTTTATGCGATAGACGTTCGGCTCGACCTCATCGGCATCGATCACGCCAAAGCGGGAAATGGCCTCGCCTTCGATCTGCATCGTCGCGATTACTGGAGCATCATATTTTTCAAACACGTCGATCATCTGTTTCAAAGCCGGATTTTCGGCGTCAACAATATCGTCGGCGAGCAGGGCCGCAAACGGTTCGTCACCGACAAAATCTTTTGCCTGATAGATGGCGTGGCCAAGGCCGAGCGCCTGTTTCTGCCGCGTGTAGCTTATCTTCGCAAGATCGGAGATGGAACGGACGACCTCGAACATATCGTCCTTGCCCTTGTCTTTGAGAAGCTGTTCGAGCTCGAACGAGATGTCGAAATGATTCTCGATAGCGCTTTTGTCGCGGCCGGTAATGATAAGTATCGACTCGATGCCGCTCGCAACCGCTTCTTCGATTGCGTATTGAATCAGCGGCTTATCGACAAGCGGAAGCATTTCCTTCGGCGAAGCCTTTGTCGCCGGAAGAAAACGCGTGCCAAGCCCGGCGGCGGGGAAAACGGCTTTACGAACTTTGTTTGACATGGCAATTTTGTTAGATTCTCTTATTCCTTTCGCAACGGCGAACGTACGATTTTAGGCTATTCGCGGGCCGGAAACAAACCAGTCTGCCGCGTGTTTATAGTTGCCGTATTTTGTTGACATGTTGAATTGAGTTTTCGCAAGATCCGGCAAAAAGTTCGTCTTATTCCTTCTTCGTTCTTCTTAATCAGTGGTAAAAGATTTGACCACGGAGAAAGAGGAACAAGAATGAATGTGAGGAATCGCAAGAAATACAAAGATTTTGAAAGCATGTTAGACCTTAATTTTGTACGAGAAAATCTGGACGCTGTTCGTACGGCATTGGTAAACCGCAATTTTCCGGCGGAGAGTCTTGACACGTTTGTCGAGCTTGATGCTGAGCGGCGGCGTGTGATCGGCGAGGGCGACAGGATCAATCAGACGCGGAACTCGGCGAGTAAAGATATCGGGGCGTTGATGCAGGCTGGCAAAAAGGATGAGGCCGAAGCGAAAAAAGCCGAGGTTGCGGGGTTGAAGGACAGGCAGACGGAGCTTGAACGAGAACGCGACGAAAAGGAAACGTCAATGCGCGATCTGCTGTCGCATCTGCCGAACATTCCGGCGGACGATGTGCCGGTCGGGAAGGACGAAGCGGCGAATGTCGAGGTTCGAACTTGGGGCGAGACGAAGGAGTTTTCGTTCGAGCCAAAGGATCATGTCGATCTTGGCGAGACGCTGGGCATTCTGGACTTTGAACGGGCGACGAAAATTACCGGTTCGCGTTTCGCGATATTGAACGGAGCGGGTGCTCGGCTTGAGCGGGCGTTGGTCAATTTTATGCTCGATGTTCATACGACCGAGCATGGATATACCGAAACGCTACCGCCTTTTATCGTCAATCGAAAAAGCCTTTTTGGAACGAACCAGCTTCCGAAATTCGAGGACGATCTTTTCTTTCTGAACGACGAACGCGGACTGG
>JANNGV010000250.1:0-8490 GCA_031404055.1 Chloracidobacterium sp. | reverse complement strand
GCTCAAGGCAATGAAACCCGAAACAGCGAACGTAACCAGAAAAGTGTGCGAGTGAATAAGCGGCAGAAGTCCCGCTAAAAGTCCGACGATAAAGAATCGGCGGTTCCCTTCACCGAGAATCTTGGACACGACGTTCATCTTCAATTCCGAACCACGATTGCCGTCGTCCCGTTTTTCTTCCAAAAAAGCAAAGAGCCTTGTAAAAACTATCAAGGCGATCGGAAGACCGAGCAAAAGAGTTCGCTGCGTAATGAAAAGTGTAGTCAGGGGATTTCCCCATCGCCAGATCGTCCCGCCACGCAGGGTGTAATCAGCGTTCAACTGGAAGATTTGACCGACGAATCCGGCGTCACTCGCAACCGCGTCGCTGAAGAAAAGCAGGAAGCCGAAGCCGCCCGCGAAAACCAGCAGGAATGGAGCAATCACCGCCGCAAAAATGCTATTTGTGACCTTGAGCGTAAAACCGGCCATGAGTATCACGATCGCAACGATCAGAACCATGTTTTGAAGGAACATAGCGTCGTGAACAGTTGCTCCGGCGATATTGTAAGCCGCGATAATAAGGTCCGTGATAAATGGGTAGCTGAGCGTTGTTCCGCTAAAGATCGGATTGTCCGGCGGAAATTCCTGCCCGGTCGTAAACCCGTTGATAACAAGCAGATGAAATGGCAGATCTCCAAGATTATTCACTGCACCCGTCCCGATTCCGCCGTCCCGCATTTCAAGCATCGCTCGCTTAAAGAAAAACCAAAGCATTCCAAATAGACCGGCATATGCGGCCAGGCCAGCAAGACGGATTGGCTCAAATTTCGTAAACATCTCTTCGATAGAATTGCGAAGTTTGCCGATGTCGCTTAGAGCCCTTTCGAAAGGCCGCTTTTGTCGTAGTACAGCAATCGGCGCGGCAGATAATATTCCCGCGATTAATACCGATGGCACGGTGAGCCCGAGTACGAAAGCAAGAAGCGTTACCGTGAACCCGAACAGCGTCATCCCGATTACCGCGCCCGCCGCGATCCGCATCACAATCGGCGAATCGTCATCGTAAAGGTACGTCGTCGACATTCCTCCCGCAGTCGATGTAAGCAATATTAGGACGGTTATAAGCATTTTAAATACGCAGTTGTTCTACTGTCCGGCTGACCAATAATCCGGAAATATAGGATCTGTTTTTGTTGAGAATGAGAATTCTAAGTGCCTTGCGTTACAGTGATCTTAAGGGCAGGTTACATTTGTATTATTACGCTCTGAAGGTGGATCGACTAGTGAAAATTTAATTTTTCGTTCACACAAAATCTCACGCAGAAAAGCGTTCAGAGCATCTTACTTGTCACTTCAACCCCTTTACTTATCGGTTTTTACGGAGACTTGACGGTGGAATTTGTCATTGTTTCAACTCGGGCGTTTTTTCATTGCCCGCCAATCGCGGTGTCCTGTAAGATTTCCTCAATAATAAAAACCAGATTTCGTTTAGCTTGACGGCCGAGCGAACTTCCGAGAGGTTTTTGCGATGAATCAACTAACCAAATCAAACGGATACTCTAAGCCGATGACGAGCATCGTGATGCCGGTCTATCGCGAAAGCGGTAACTTGATCAGCGTCATCGAAGATATTCACGAACGACTTGCCGAAAGCGGGATGCGCTTCGAAATGGTTCTGGTCGATGACGGTTCACCCGACGATTCCTGGGATGTGATTTCCGGACAGGCTGCACGGTTTCCGATGCTGCGTGCGGCCCGCCTCAGCAGAAATTTTGGAAAGGAAGCCGCTTTGGTTGCGGGTTTGGAAATGGCCCGGGGAGATATAGTAATCGTGATGGACGCCGACGGACAGCATCCGCCGTCGCTTTTGCCCGAAATGATAAAGACATGGCAAGGCGGTGATGTCGATATCGTAGAGGCCGTAAAAGCTTCCCGCGGGAAGGAAACGCTCTTCAGCAAGTTTACGGCCTGGATGTTTTATCTGCTTTGGAACAAGCTGTCGGGTTTCGAGCTGCGTGGTGCGTCGGACTATAAGTTATTGAACCGTCGAGCCGTCAATGCATATCTGCAAATGCAGGAGCGAAACGTTTTTTTTCGCGGGATGACCGCATGGCTGGGTTTCAGGCGAGCTCAAATTCCGTTCGAGGTCGCTGAACGCTCGGGTGGAAGTTCCGGTTGGTCGGTTTTTCGACTGATTCGGCTGGCAATAACGGGCATCACCGCTTTCTCCGCTCTTCCTTTGCAGCTTGTCACATTTGTAGGATTTGTTTTCCTGATCTTTTCGGTAATCTTTGGAATCTATACTCTCGCATTACAGCTTTATGGCTTGTCCGTGAGCGGATTCGCGACCGTGATCCTTCTGATTCTGGTCACCGGAAGCCTTCTGATGATAAGCCTGGGTATTATCGGAGTTTATCTGGAGCGAATATACGAAGAGATAAAGTTCAGGCCGCGTTACGTAATTTCCCAATCGACCGAAGCAGCAATTAGTGTGCGTCACGAGCCGGAAAAAGCACTGGCCGCGACCGCCGGCGACATTCGTTGATTGTACGGGTAAAAAAAATGGAAGGTATTCTCAACAGTTTTCCAAAAGAGCGTTTGCCGCTGCCGCCCGAATTTCAGGCGATCTATGCGGAGCAATATAAAGAGAACCGCGACGGCAGATCCAGTGCGGCCGGGTTGGCTCAAAAAATGGAAAGCTGGATGCATCGAAGAGTTGCGGCGGACACTTTGGCCGGTCAGGAACAATCGACGTTGGAAATCGGGGCCGGAACACTTAACCATCTTCAATACGAGATAAATTCAAGACCTTACGACATTGTCGAACCCTTTCATTATCTCTATGAATCTTCATCCTTAACGAAAAAGCTTAGGAACGTTTACGACGATGTTGCGGAGATTTCAAAAGATACTCATTACGACCGAATCATCTCGATCGCCGCCTTCGAACATATTTGCACGCTTCCCGAGGTCGTCGCAAAATGTGGGCTTTTACTAACTAGCGGCGGCAATTTGCGAGTGGCTATTCCGAGCGAAGGAACAATTCTATGGCGGCTTGGCTACACCTTTACGACTGGATTGGAGTTTCGACGCCGGTACAATCTTGATTACAGCGTCCTGATGAAACACGAACACGTCAACACCGCGACGGAGATCGAGCTAGTCCTTAATCACTTCTTCGAGTACATCGAAAGCAAGGTTTTTGGAGTAGCAAAAGCTCTTTCCTTTTACCAGTTTTACGTCTGCCGAAAACCGCTGGTCGACAGATGCAAAGACTATCTCGCGGCCTGCCAAGACGGATCTTAAGATAAACCGTCATATACGGCCCGTCTAATTCTTCTTTTTGGCCTCCAGCTTAATCGTCGATATATTCGCGCTTCCCGTGTTCAGAATCAGCAGCTTTTTTGTATTCTTTGCTTCTAAAATACACAATGACGAAGGGTTCTCAAGCTTTTTGTCGCTATCCGGATTGAGACCTTCAAACTTATTTCCATCCACATCAAAAGCCATTACTTGATGTTTCCATCCATTTGTTACATAGAGCCGATTTGCCTGATCATCGAACACAGTATCCGGATAATGCCACAGATACTTCTCCCATTCGGGCACTTCCCATTGCCGGACGAACTTGCCGTCATGATCAAAAACCTGAATCCGGTTATTGCCTGTATCGGTTACAAAGACTAGATCGCTCCCAATCGAAATTCCGGTCGGTTCATTGAATTGGCCTTCCGCCGCCCCGGAATTTCCCCATTCGCTAAAGGCTTCGGTTGCCGGATCGAAACGAACTACTCGTGCCCGTCCCTGATCTAGAATGTATAGATGTCTACTCGGTGCAATGGCGATGTCGCGCGGCCCATAGAGGTGCATCTCCGCTGGCCCCTTCCATTCCTTTACAAACGTGCCGTCGGGCTTGAACTTTATAAGCCTGTGCCTGAGTGCGTCAGCAACGTAAATGTCCCCGGCGGCGTCAACCGCGATTCCGTTTGGTTCTTTTAACTCGCCTTCACTGTCACCAGCCTTTCCTAACACCGCTAAGAACTTACCTTCAGCGTCGAATTTCTGAATGCGGGAGTTTACGGTATCCGCCACATAGAAATTCCCTTTTGCGTCCACTGCAATTCCGCGGGGCTTCGAAAATTCTCCCCTGGCATCGCCCTCGCCTCCTTCAAAAGCATTTACGGCAGGGGTTTCCGGCTCGGCATTTCCCGCGTTCGGGTCCGTTTCTCCTAATTTTTGCGGAGTTCCCAGAGCATCTGGAACCCGATAGATATTTAGATTATCGTAACGATTTTCCGGATCGGTAAAAACCTTCGGAAAATAGGTTTCGTACACGGATTCATTCGGCTTTTTTATGAAGTCACTCTTCCTGATCGCATTATCGATCGCGACATAATCTATCTTGTTCTCCTTCAAAAGCCGCAGGACCTCAGCCGCGTCTTTAGACTCGAACATCTTTTTATACAATTCATCGCGCCCGAAGGTGTCATAACCAGCTCCCCAAGCATAGTATGGGTGACCGTAAAATAGCCGACGGCCCGCAAGCAATATCCGATGATTGACGTACCTGTGAGCGAGGAAAATGGATCTTGGATCCGTACTCTTCTTAACCCAATCGACAAGAGGATCGTCGTCGTATTTCATCTCTACCCAATAGCCGTTTTTCACCGGAAACAGGTCAAAAACACCGCCAAGCGTTACGAGTATCACGAGCAGGAGAGCGGCCGCTCGGGCGGGTATTGATAACCACGCGGATTTAAGGTTCCAAATAGATATCAACCCGTACGCAACGAAAATGTTTGCGATAATGACCCAAACATTCAGGAACTTGTGGTTTGCCAAAACCTCGTCGCTAAACTGAAAGCAGAACGCTAGAACGATCAACGCCGAAACCGCCGCCATTAACCGGCGTTGGAATCCGGACGCAAAGTAGAGAGCAATAGAAATGAGCACCAATTTGAATCCAAAGGTGAAGATCAGGTAGTATGCGACGTTGAAAATCGTCGGGTCGTCAATCGTATAACCCCAATGAAAAACCGAGTAGCCGGCGGGACGAATTGCTCCCGTCTTCAAAAATATCACCTGCGGAAGTGCGGCCAAAAATGCAGCCGTCCCCAGCACAATCATTTCTTTTCGAAGCGGCATCAACACAAACAGAACTGCGAGAACAGCACCGGCCGCGGCAAAAACCGCTCCATTCCACAGCGGCAAAAGTCCGAGTAACAGTCCGCAAAATAAGAATGGCGACAGTTGGTTTGCCAATCGTCGCCAAATCGACACTTCAGAGGTCGCCGTTTGATCAATCGACCTGATGCCGTTTTCGCTTTCTCCGATCCCAAGCTTTTCCTTATACCTGATCACAAGGAAGATCAGTACCATTAAAAATACGGCTATTGAACTCGCAAGATGTCGCTGGTTCAAATAAACCACCTGCGACCAAACGCCCCAGTCTTCGCCGCGATAGGGAAATCCAGACGGCAAAAAATCCCGCATTTCCGAAAGCCTGCCGAAAACCGCTGAACCATTGGCCATCAAAAATGGTATGAAGGCTAGCGAACCATGAAAAAAGAAAAGCGTCGCCCCGATTCTTCCGACGGCGCGCGAGTTAAACAATATCCGGCCTAACGTCATCACCATCACAAGCAATGACACCAGTGAAAATATACTAAGCACATTACTGCTCATAGCCGGGCTGAGACCAAGAAACTCAAGATTCCCAGCCTGGAAGTAAAATAAAAAATGATACCTGATGCGGTCACCGGAAAAATGCGGATAAGCCGTTGGAAAATTATGTCCTTCGGCAAACGTCTGCATGATCGAAACCGTTGATCCGAAATCGCTCCACTGGTGATTGGCGATTCGGATAGCTCCGTCCGACATACTAAATGTGGCGAACATCAGCCAGGTCGCGAAAACGGCAAATAGGCCGATTACTATAAGGTCCCATTTGTCACTACTCGTTATTCCTTTGAACGTGCTTCGAAGTTCATCGACCGAAGGTAATTGATCCTTCCAGTAGATCAAAGATCCGGTCGCAAGCACGAAGAACAGAAGGTTTCCCCAAAGCATCGGGTTGGATGTTTGCGAGAACGTCAGTGCCGAGAGATATGTTGCCCAGGTACTTAATACAATACCCACCACAAAAGCACTCGCAACTCGATGTGCCAGCGATACAACTGGGAAAAATAGACGTACTATCAGATCACCGACGATAAAAACAATTGCTAGATAAATTATTGCAATCACACCAATATCTCCCTATAAAACGTGCTCGCAATCAGACCGTCGCAAACTCAATACGTTCAGCATTCTTAAAGAATGTTGAAGCTGAATTACGATGATAGGCGTTCGATTGAACTTACATCGTTCTTATGACAATGGTGTTAATTTAATAGAACTTCTTTGCACAACCAGAGGGTGGAACCAAGCCGAAGATCAGGGAGAGGAAAACTTGCAGTGTTTCGATAAAGATAGAGTGCGTGACTTTACTACACGAACGTGGTGTGCCGGCTTAGTTCGCGTTGTTACCTAATTTCGCGTAGCAAGCCTCGCTTAGTTTCAAAAGGCGCTCAGACTCGTATTGCATCGCGGGCAGACCCCAAGTGGCTGTAAGAGTCCGGCAGCGGTACGGAGCAGCCTCAATCTTACCCTGGATAGTATTTATGATCTCGTGGGTCAGAACTTGGGCGGCCCGGCTCTCGAATCCTTCGTGGGCCTCATTCACATACCACCACTGATCAGTGGGAACCGTCGCATAGGGGCGCCGCTTTCCTCCTTTCAAAATCCCATAGTCGAGCCCAACGGCGGAACCACCCTGCAGTGGCCTGTATCCATTTAACCTATATAGAAAAAGATATGATGTGCTCACCGGCAGTGAGTCGATTACGGGATCACGCAGGTTCCACCCCATCATCAGGTACGCAACCTCGTCGCCTTTACCGTCCCCATCGTAATCAGGACCGGCCGCGTACGGCGTCAATTCGTGAGCCGAGTAATCCGCCACGTACTCGACATTAAATCTCAGCCTCGTTCTTGCTTCAATAAACGAAACCGCTTCCCGAACCGGTATTTCAGCCTCTTGGAACGGATCCACGCCGTCCAGCAGAACAACAGTAAGCGTCCAGGGTACTTTTCCGTCACCGCTACTAGCACCATTGCCAGCCACGACAGTATCTATGGACAGAGTTGCCAAACATAATAAGAGTGCAACTAACCTAAGAATTGGAATCATGCAAATAGGATACGCTTAATAGACAATCACGTTGCGTTATAAAAAAGTTAAATCTTCGTTACAGCCAATTCCCGGCGGCATTTTTCCGATGGTCTTTTCGTTTTGGCGCGCTCTTTGTGTTAGTTTTTACTCGATGAACCAACCTTGAACATACGGAGTCGATTCAAAATGACCGCTCATCAAAAGACCGCCCGGTTTTGTAAATACATTTGTTTTGTTCTGCTGTTTTCGGTTCAGGCCTGGGCTGAATGGCAAAATGTCGGAAACGTAACAAGAGTTGCGGTGGCCGGGACGAATTGCGTCGTCCTCGACACATCGAGCCGTGCTAAGGTGTCGGTCGAATTTTTCGATACCGATGTGGTCCGTATAAGAGTTGCTCCAACAGGTAAATTCGAGCGGGATTTCTCGTATGCGGTTGACTATTCCGAAGACCGTAAATCACCGCTTGTAAAGATCACCCAATCCGCCACGCAAATTATCCTGACAAACAATAGCGGAACAAAAGCGGTCATAAGGAAGGCTCCATTTTCAGTGCAGATTTTTGACGAAAGCGGTGCGATCGTCTTGCAGGATGACACTAAACACCCAACTGTTTTCGACCGCGTTACAGGCGAGATTCAGACAACGAAACTCCGTCGCAGCGAGGTCGAGACCTATTACGGTTTTGGTGAAAAAGCTTTTATTGAGATGTCCCGGAACGGAAAATACATTGTCAATTGGAACACCGACACCTTTGCGTATCAGATAGGCACGGACCCAATCTACCAGTCGATTCCATTCTTTTACGGACTTCAAGACGGCAAGGCTTACGGCCTGTTTTTCAACAATACGTTCCGCACCTATTTCGATATGGGCAAGACTTCGCCGGAGCGTTTTGCATTCGGGGCAAATGGCGGCGAGCTTGATTACTATGTATTCACTGGCGGCAAGAACCGCAGCCCGCAAAAAGTTCTGGAAGATTACGCAAAACTTACCGGAAAGGCCGCGACCACGAGGTCAGCGAGGTGCGCGGGCTTCTCAGTCATCGATGGAGCGATACTCGATCTGAACGCCGAGCTCGTCCTCGATCTCCGTGATCTTCCCCGTCGCGGCCACTTCATTGCTCCAGGTGAGCTCCACTCGATACCTGTGCACCACGGCAGCGTACTCACTTCGGGTGCGCCGCTTCCCGGTGCGTTACCGCCGCGGCGGCCTCGGGCGCGTGGTCCTCGCGCACCGACTCTTCCGCTTTCGGAGATGAGATGGGCGGCGAGGCCGCCCGCGCCGCGGCTTCATCA
>JANNGV010000249.1:0-1792 GCA_031404055.1 Chloracidobacterium sp. | reverse complement strand
CGGCGGCCTGATGATGGACCTTCCGGCGGGATTCGACAGGCGATGCAAGCAGTTTAGTGAGGATTTTCCCGAGGCTTTGAACACATTCGACACGCTTGCTACCGGCAACACTATCTGGCAAAGCCGGACGCAGGGCGTCGGCGTCATCGACAAGGAAGAGGCGATAAATTGGGGGCTGACCGGCCCGTGCCTGCGCGGCAGCGGAGTCGAGCTTGATCTCCGCAAGGCTAATCCTTACACAGGTTACGAAACTTATGACTTCGACGTCCCGACCGAACCCGACGGCGATGTCTGGTCGCGATACAAGGTCCGCATGCGTGAGCTGAACGAATCGCACAAGATCGTTCGCCAAGCACTCGAACGCCTGAAACCGGGCCCGATAAAAGCCGATGCTCCAAAGGTCGTCCTGCCCGACCGCGACGATATGCGCAAGCATATGGATTCGCTGATCCACCATTTCCTGATCGTCGCCGAAGGCTTCAACGTTCCGGCCGGCGAAGTGTATATGCCGATTGAAGCTTCAAAAGGCGAACTCGGCGTCTATATGAAATCGAACGGCGGCCCAAAACCCGAACGCGTCCACTTCCGCGGCCCGAGCTTTGTAAATCTCTCGGCACTTCCGGTAATGAGCGAAGGTGAGATGGTTGCGGATGTGGTTGCGATCATCGGGTCGTTGGATATTGTGCTTGGGGAGATTGATAGATAATTATGGCTGGGGAATACGACGAGAAATTTGAAAAGATAGAAAGTCTCTTAAACAGGTCGATTGGTGGGCTAGATGAATTGCGTCTCGAAATGCGTGATATGAGAAAGGAGCTTCGAGAGAATGTTAACGAAACTAAAACCGTTAGTCGGAAAGTCGATATTTTGACCGGTCAATTTACTAGCGTAGTAAGTGAATTTATACAAGATCATAAGCGAATTGACACTATTGAGAAGCGAGTCGAGCACCTAGAGAATCCAGTTCACTAATATACAAATTATTGTATGGCAACGACTGAGGCTTTAAAGACGGAACTTAGTAGCGACGAGCAAACTGAACAAACGGTTAGCGTTATAAGAATGTTAAATCGTGTGTCGGTCGCGGAAATTAGGTTAAAAAGGCTAGACCAGTTGTCTGAAATTTATAAAAACGAGATGAAAGCAATTAAACAAAATATCCATGAGCTCACTGACTCGCTTCTTCTTGGAGAGGACATACGATCGAGTCTCTTTCGTATCGATCAGCAAGTAACGCAGTTCGAACTCAGACTAGCTTTATAAAATATGGCGGCCGCGACACCTACAAGCTACACGGATAACGTCATCGTCTCGGACGAGGTGGCGGAGTTCTCGCCGGAGATCATTGCTGAGATGAAGGCTCACGTGGCGAAGTATCCGCCGGAGCGGACACGTTCGGCGTTGATACCGCTGTTGATGCTGGTTCAACGTGAGCGAGGATGGATTGACAATCCGGGCGTCAATTTCCTTGCTCAATTTCTCGATCTGGAAGTCACCGACGTTTGGGAGACGGCGACGTTTTACTCGATGTTCAACCTGCGGAATGTCGGCCGTCATCACATCCAGATCTGCAAAACGCTTTCGTGCAGGATCATGGGTGAGCCGGATATCACCGAGCATATCTGTAACAAGCTCGGCATTCATCCGGGCAGAACGACCGAAGACGGCAAGTTTACCGTCTCGCTGGTCGAATGCCTCGGAAGCTGCGGAACCGCCCCGATGATGCAGATCGGGTTTGATTATCATGAAGATTTGACGACGGATAAGGTCGATAAGTTACTGGATTCGTTGG
>JANNGV010000248.1:0-8625 GCA_031404055.1 Chloracidobacterium sp. | reverse complement strand
GTCGGCGTAGTCGTAAAACCGAATCACGCCGAGGCTTGGCAGACAGCCTGCGAATTGTCTGAATGGCTCGAAAAACGTGGCGTTGCGCTGATCGGCAAACCGTACGCCGAGACCGGAAAGCCGGACGGAGCGGTCTGTGATATTGAAACGGTCGAAAACGACAAGTTCAACGCCGATCTTATAATCGTGCTCGGTGGCGACGGAACGATGATCTCAACCTCGCGGCTTATTGGCGACCGTGAAGTTCTGGTGCTGGGGATAAATTACGGCAGTTTGGGCTACCTGACCGAGTTCAGGATCGAGGAAATGTTTCCTGCCCTGGAAGCGATACTCGGTGGCGAATACGAAATAGACCGCCGCGTGATGCTCCGTGCCGACCATTGGCGTAGCGACGAACTGCTCGCCCGAGGACGTGTGCTAAATGATGTTGTTATCAATAAAGCGGCGCTTGCCCGAATTATCGAGATCGACGTAACGCTCAACGGCCTTTTCGTCAACTCGTTTCGGGCCGACGGCCTGATCGTTTCTTCGCCGACCGGCTCGACCGCCTACAACCTCTCAGCCGGTGGGCCGATAATATATCCGTCAATGAATGCAGTCGTTTTGACACCTATCTGTCCGTTTACACTCACCAATCGGCCTATTGTGGTGCCTGACACCGCCGAAATAGAGCTAAAACTTGTTAACCAAAACGAAGGCGTGGTATTGACGCTCGACGGGCAGATTGGCTACTCGATGCAGGCGAACGACCGCGTATTGATCCGAAAAAGCCGGACGACGTTCAATCTGGTCCAGCCGCCCAATCGAAACTATTTCGATGTGTTGAGAAACAAATTGAAATGGGGAAGGTGAAGATTTTCACCGCAGGGGCACAGAGACGCAGAGGGAAGAATTTATCCCCCAATGGACACAGATACGCATAGATAAAAACAAAGGATTCGCCCCGAACTTCGAATTTTTCTCCGTGTCTCTGGTTCTCTGTCGTTAATCTCCTTCAAACAAACTCGGCTGACCATCTTCTTCAGGCTGAAAACCTTCGGGAAACCATTGGCACTCGCTCAGATCGCACTTTCCGGAGGGATTGAATTCGATGCCTTCGGCCTCGAGCAATTCCTGCTGCAAATTTAACGGTATTGTGAGTCTTCCGGTCGAACATTTACCCTGCGAGTTGATCACTCGCTGCCACGGTACGCTTTCCGAATCGGCACCGTGCATTACGTAGCCGACGGTTCTCGCCGTGTAGCCTTCGCCGAGCATGACGGCTATCTGACCATAGGTCATGACCTTGCCCGTCGGAATCTGCCGGACGATCTCATAGACTTTCTCGCCGTAGTTTTTGTCATTGACGTTCATGCCGACACTAATTTTCCCACAACATTGTCCGGGCCGGAGAGCCGTCGCCGCCGGCACCGATGTATTTCAGCGGCATGCAGATCATCCCATAGTCGCCCGCCGGAACCTCGCGGAGATCTACTCCTTCCAGGATGACGACTTCCTTTTCCAGGAGCGTGATATGCACAGGATGCCCGGGCGAGCCGGATTTTTCAATAGAAAGATAGTCAATGCCAACGAGCACGACCCCATTATCAACTAAAAGGCGGGCGGTCTCCGGTGTAAGGTATGTATAATCCGTCCTGAAACCGCGTTCAGGCTCGGCCCAAAATGCCGAGTTCTGCGTTTTGAATAAAACGCGGCAGACGCCGCTAATGTCACCGACGTGCTCCGGTTCTATCGCGACTACCGTTTCCGGCAACTGGATCACGCGGCAGGGGCCGACAAGTTTTTCCGGATCGATTTCGTGAACGCGCTTTGCGCCGTCAATAAAGTGATTTGGAGCGTCAACGTGGGTGCCGGTGTGTACGCCAAAGCTTATTTGCGAAACATTCGCCGCATCGCCATTGGATATTGATGCGGCTGTCGAAAAGCTGACTGTCGGATCGCCCGCATAGATCGGAACGGTGTCGCTGATAGGAACGGTAATGTCGTATATCTTCATTTTATGAGAGTGTATTTCGTTTCGACTCCGGCAATCGTTTTGGCTATCTGCGGCTTTCCGCTCACGACCCATCTCGGCTTTTCGTCATCGCCTTTGTTCAGGTACTTTTGAAGCATGAAAATGGGTTTCGTGCCCGATCTTGCCGTTATCTTATAGCTTCGGTCGCAATATTCCCCGGCTTTCAGGCTTTCGCATTCGTTGGAATACGAGAGAAAAGCTCCGAAGCTTCTGACGGAGGTCGAAGAAATCTCGATCACATTCGAACTGCTGCCCGTGTAGCCCTGATGCATTCCTCCGCCGGTTTCGATGACGAGCTCGTCAAAGCCGTTTTTGTCGATGTCGGCGATGCGACGAACATCAAGGTTCCATCCGCCTTCAGCAACGAAATTCGTAACCACACTGCCGTCTTCTACCACCGCGATCCCGTTATTAGCAAAACCATTTCCGGTTTGGCACATCTCGTAAACGATTGCGCGCTGCGTCGCCGCTTTCCTTGTGAACGAACCGTCGACCGCGCCGATGACAGTAAGATTACTGCCGTCGCAACTGTTGTCATCGCTCCACCGGTCGCTTATTTTCGGCAGAACTGCTGTCATAACAATCTCTTCATCGGCCTCGGTGAAATTCTTTTCAGGCGCGGCCCGCAACGGGTCATGGATTACCACCGGAGCTTGCGCAAACGCTTTTGAGCTAATTAAAAATAAGGCAAAAACTACGGCGAAAAATAATCTGGTTCTCATAAACGAAAAGGATAGTTCAAATGCTGTTAGCGCACAACGTTTGCATTGGCAGATACTTGTTTGTACGCTATAAGGAATGGATATTCAAAGACAAGAGCACCACAGAAAGGGTGCGTTTTTCATCGATGAGGACGGCGAATGGGTTGCCGAGCTGACATATGTACGGACCGGCAAAGATACGATGGTCATCGACCACACCGAGGTCGACCCTAAGTTTCGCGGCGAAAATATTGGAGAAGACATGGTCGCGGCTGCGGTCGCGTTTGCCCGTGAACAAGGCCTCAAGATAAAAGCAACCTGCCCGTACGCCAAAAAGGTGCTTGACGAACGAGCGGAATACAAGGATGTCCTTGCCTAAGAGCTTGCGTCTCACAATCAATTACTAATATTACGACATCGCCGAATTGCCGAACTATTCGATAAATGTGTTGCGGCTGGCAGTGTAATGCAGTAGTATCTTAAGAACCGATAGAGCTTTGGGTTACTCCCGTTCTCCATAACCCGTTCGCGCTTCGGTGGCAATATCCGATCAATAAGGGGTAAAAAAACATGAAAAGCAATCACTCCCGACTTCTGCTCACGAGCGGAGCCGTTAGGCTGTTCTCAGCACCATTTTTTAACAATTCGTTTCAGTTACACATCATGAAAACAACATTCGCCTGTTCGCTAATTCTCGCTATTTTAACGCTGAGCAGCGTCGTTTCAGCCCAGAACTGCGTCGATTTGGGCGGGGTAAATTCAACGCTGCACTCGCAAAACTTCGATGCTCTCGGAGATAGCCCGGCACCGCAAGCTACTGATGCAGGTAACATAATCGTCCTTAACGCAAGCGGCCCCCGCAGGTATCTCGGCAAATTCGACAACGCGGTTGCGGACGATGCAGGCGTAGTCAATCTACCTGGTTTTGCTCTGGTTGAAGAAGGAAGCAGCGTCAGTGCGGTTTCCGGAAGATATGGTGTCAGTGACGGCAGCCTTGCTGGTGGAAACACCTATAGTTTTGCTTCGGTTACCGACCCTTTAGATCGTGCGTTCGGCTCGATTAATGACGACACAATAAATATAAACTATCTTGGCGGTTGTTTTAGAAATACCAGCGGATCACCCGTATCTTCAGTCAGAATTGCATTTACCGGCGAGTTGTGGCGGCTTGGCGGAAGCGGAACGCCTGACCAACTGGACTTTCAGTATGCTGTAAATGCGACAAATCTTCACGCGGGAACATACCTCGATTTTAACGCACTCGATTTTGCAACGCCGAATCTCGTGGGCGGTGCCGGACCGAGAGATGGAAACGCGGCGGCAAACCGAACGGTTGTTCCGGTAACGGTGATACCCGTTACGCTTGCGGCCAATGAAACAATTCACGTTCGGTGGCGGGATTCGAATATTGTCGGAGCTGCGGATGACGGGCTTGCAATCGACGATTTCAGCATTCGCATTTTAGGAACAACTGCGGCTTCAGCCAGCCTTAGCGGCCGTGTAACCACGGCGGGCGGGCGCGGAATCCGAGGCGTTCAGGTCTCGCTGCAGGGAGCAAACGGTACCTTCCGTACCGCACAGACAACCAGCTTTGGCTACTACCAATTTGAAGACGTTCAAGTTGGCGAAACGTATTCTGTTACAGTCTCAGCCAAGCGCTTTCAGTTTAATCCGAGCAGCCGTACCGTCTCGCTTTCTGACCAAATAGCTGACCTGGATTTTGTATCGGCTAATTGATCGCATCAAAAAACGGTTATAATAAAAAGGCAGTATAAACGCTGCCTTTTTTTGCGCCCGTGAAACATGACGATAAACAGAATTTCCGCATCGAGCTATTCCAACACCGCACCGCTGATCTGGAGTTTTCTATACGGCTCGCAGCATGGCCGCGTTGAGCTGATACTCGATAATGCCCCGTCCAGATCGGTCGAATTGCTATCACAAAACCGCGTCGATGCGGCCCTTACGCCTGTCATCGCATATCAAATGCTGGAACATGTTCGCCTCATTCCGAATGTTTGCGTTGGCGCGCGGGAAAGGGTGCGGAGCGTCTGTCTCGTTACCAAAGGCATGCCGCTCGATCAGGTGCGGTCGGTATCGCTCGACGTTTCGTCAAAAACGTCGGTCGCCCTTACAAAAATAATCTTTCGCGAATTTTTGAATTTCGAGCCTGCGTGGCGGGATGCCAAACCTGATGTTGAGGCAATGCTTGCGGAATCAGATTGCGCTTTGCTGATCGGCGACCCGGCGCTTCGACTGTCCACGCCGCCTGGCGGAGTGCATTCGCCGTTTAAGACGTACGACCTGGCGGAACTTTGGCGTAACTACACCGGGCTCGGTTTCGTCTTCGCCATGTGGATGACCCGGGCCGATGTCAGCCCCGTCGACTTCGCTGCTGTTAGAGATGAGGGTTTCAAACATATTGATGAAATTGCTGCTAATTATGTTAATGACGTTGCTTTGACGAGTGATGAACTAAAGCGGTACCTGACGACGAATATTTCTTACTCGATAGACGAGTCTATGCAGAAAGGTCTTGAGCTTTATTTCGAACTTGCGTTCAAAAGCGGGTTGATCGAGCGAAACAAGCCGCTCAGGTTTGCGGCGTGATCTATTGAAAGATCCCAGATTGGAAAAGGAGCAACCACCCGGAGACGATCACGAAGACCAGCAGCCCAATATCGGTTGTTCCCAGTTGTTGTTGGCGATTTTCCATTTTTCCGAACCATCCTGCCTTAATATCTACATCTATAATCGCGTAAAAATTCTCTAAAAAGTATCACTTAAACGCATATTTATTTTCACTTAAGAATTCGTTTATAAACTCTGTATGGTTTTAAAGACGGTGGAATCGGATGAGTTTTGCGAAGTGCGGATCAAAAAATGGGGCGTTTTGTTTCTTGATACAGTTGTTCGTCTATGACCTTGCCGCCATTCTCCTTTAGATGTGCGACAACCAACAGGGCTACGTGAATCCGTTTATCTATATCCGAGACGTTGCTGACCAGGTAGATCAGGCTCCGCTGCTTACCGGCCGAAAGTGCGTGAAATAGGCGACTCCCATCCGCGTCTTGATTCAAAACCTCGGCAAACTCCTCCGGCATCGGAAGGCCATATTTGCTTTCATCCTTTACAAGTTCGACCTTTACGGTGTCGCCGGCGACGATACCGATGCTGTCGCGCTTCTTTTTATTGACAATAACGTAAAACAGATCGCCGGACGGCAAAAGGGCACACTGAAAACCCTCACCGCCGTTTATCGAGCAAACAACACGCTTGAATTTGCCCTCAAAGCCGAATTTGGCCACGATCTCCTTTTTCACGATAAGAAAATGCCACCCCGAATCGGCCGGTGATTTCGTCAGAGTTGTTTTGAACACAACCGATTTCTGATGTTTCGCCATTAGCTTTCGTCAAATCCGTGAGAATCCGCGTCATCCGTTCGATCCGCGTTCAATTCCCACAATCCTCTCACTTTTGCTAAAATTATATCTGAGAACCGTAATGGAAACATCTATTCAACCGATACTCGACAAGGCCCTCGGCGGCGAGAGGCTAACTTCCGAAGACTGCACGGCGCTTTTGGAATCCAACGATTTTGTGCGGATCGGCCTTGCCGCCCACGAGATCCGATTGCGGCACAACCCGGCCGATGTTGTTACCTACATCATCGACCGCAACATCAATTATACCAACGTTTGCAATGTCGTATGCACCTTCTGCGCGTTCTATCGTCGGCCGGGAAAGCCGGACACATACGTCCACTCGATCGAAGAGATTGAAAAGCGTATTGACGAGACAATAGAACTCGGCGGCACCGGCGTGCTGATGCAGGGCGGTTTGCATCCTGATTTTAATATTGAATGGTACGAGAATCTGCTGTCTACACTGCACGCAAAATACCCGAAATTTCAGCTTCACTGCTTCTCGCCGCCCGAGATACACAACATTTCGCTGATCTCAAAACTCGATTATTCGACGATAATGCAGCGGCTAAAGGACGCGGGTCTGAACTCGATGCCCGGCGGCGGTGGCGAGATACTTGACGACGAGGTGCGGGCGCGCGTTTCGACCAAATGCAATACGCAGGAGTGGCTTGATGTAATGCGGGCCGTGCATAAGGTTGGTCTGATCTCGACGGCGACGATGATGTTCGGTATTGGGGATAAAATCGAGCACCGCGTCCGCCATCTCCAACGCATCCGAGACGTTCAAGACGAATCGCTCGCCCTCAAAGCAGGAAACGGCACCGGCGGAGAATTTACCGCGTTCATCCCATGGACCTTCCAACGCGAGAACACCGCCCTCGGCCGCAAGATCACCGAGGAGCCGACCGGCATTGACTACCTCCAAATGCTCGCCGTCTCACGCCTTTTTCTGGATAATGTCCAACATATCCAAGCCTCATGGCTAACCCAGGGCCTGAAACTCGGCCAAGCGTCTCTAAGATTCGGTGCCGACGACATGGGCTCCATCATGATCGAAGAAAATGTAGTCTTCGCCGCCGGTGCCAATAACGAAGCCAACGAACGCGACTTAAGATACCAGATTCGCGAAGCCGGCTTTGTTCCGCAACAGCGTGACATCCAATACAATTACATTAACCGAGATAACGTTGACGATCTAGATCGGAAGAAATCAATACCGCTCAAACAGTTGAGCGTGGCGTTTGCGGATTGACCACTCAGTATCACCGCTTGAAATGAATTTAATCGCAACCGAATTTCGTGAATGTCCGACTACGCTTCCCGAGGATCTCTGCCGGTTAGTTGCAGAGTTCGGACGTTTATGGGCCGAGAGTCCACAAAGACCTCGAATTTCCTACGACGTCTTAGATTGTTGGGATACTTTATTGGACATTTGGGCGAAGGAACCCGATTTGCCATTGTATATTCGAAAATCGTCGAGTATTCGGGGCTCAGAAATCGAACACAAAAGCGGTCGAAAGATTGTTTTTTGTGACAATAGCCCGGCCCATTGGTCTTATGTATTGGCATCTAGAGGTGAGTCCCCATCATTGGCCGATATTAAGTTCAGCGTCAATTCCGATTCGATTCCGGTCGTTATGATTCAAAAGGTCGCTGATAAGCCTCATGCTACATATCATCGCAGTCTTTCGAGCGAATTCAACGTCAATAAACACGGTTGGAAACTTGCGCATATTCATCAAGTCGGTTTGAAAACCAGAACGCGGCTCTCTGAAATCCCGATAGACACAATAATCCAAAAGTTCAAATTCCTCCTCTCCCCATCGAATATGTTCGTCGTTCCTCTTAAATGGGCCGGTATCGCAGAGGCCCAAGAAGTCGTTGACGCGATTGCCGCGACGGACAAGAAGGTGTCGTGATCGACTTTTCTTGTCAACTTTTCACGAAAATAGTATTATCAAATTATGAAAAGCCTACCCGTCGGAGAGTTCAAAGCGCAGTTTTCGGAAGTGTTGGAATTGTTTCAGCAGGGCGAGAGCGTTGGCGTTTTGTATGGTAAGAGCAAGAAGCCGGTGGCTAAGCTCGTGCCGATGAAGGCTTCAAAACCTAAGAAGAAACGCAAAATAGGCATCATGGATGGAAAGCTCAAAGTCGTGTTTGCTGATAACTTCAAGATGACCGACGATGAGCTACTCGATCTGCGCGGATGAACTACCTTTTGGACACTCATACGTTTCTTTGGTCTTACGCGCACTCGAAACGACTTCCTCGGCAAGTCAAGATTGCGATCGAAGATAGCTCGTCTATCGTATCTGTGAGCGCTGTCTCATTTTGGGAGATTGCGATCAAAATGAGGGCTGGCCGTCTTAATGTAGGAGACAGATCGGCATCCGATCTGCGTGAAGAGGCTCGAAGGATGGATTTCCGTATCATTCCTCTTGACGCAGATGAGGCTGCGTCGCATCAAGTTTTGCAGGAAAAT
>JANNGV010000247.1:0-7108 GCA_031404055.1 Chloracidobacterium sp. | reverse complement strand
GGGATAGAAACAAAATAGAGCTTGACTTGACCCCTACTGACAGGTTGAGAATATATTCTGTCGTTAATTGAATGACAAGTTGGAGTAAATTATGACGGAAATTAGTTCGAAATCGAGCGACAAATTTATCGACCCAATCTGCGGGATGACCGTGGATCCGGCAACCGCGGCGGGGAGTTTTAATCATGAAGGGAAAACCTATTATTTCTGCTCGGCGGGCTGTATGCAAAAGTTTATCGCTCAAACGCAAGGTGCTCCGGCGAGCGGTTTTGTTGGGATCGGACGCGAGAAGAAGGAACCCGTGTCACACGGCGAAATGGCGGCGACACCGGGCGGCGAGTTTGTCGACCCCGTTTGCGGAATGTCGGTGGCACCAGAAGCGGCCGCTGGAACATACGATTTTGAAGGTAGAGCGTATTTTTTCTGCTCAACTGGCTGTCTGAATAAGTTCAAGCAAAATCCTGCGAGTTTTCTCGCAAAGGAAAAGATTGAAAAGATTGCGGCCGCTAGTGAAGACGTCGAATATACCTGCCCGATGCATCCGGAAATTGTGCAGATAGGTCCGGGAAGCTGTCCGAAATGCGGGATGGCTCTTGAGCCGAAGGTGATGACCCTCGACGACGCGCCTGACCCGGAATATATCGATATGAAACGGCGGTTCTGGATTTCGACCGTGCTCACACTTCCCGTTTTTGCTCTGGCAATGGGAGAGATGCTACCGAATTATCACGAATACGTTTCGCCAAAGATCGCACTGTGGATCCAGTTTGTTTTAGCGACACCGGTTATACTCTGGGGCGGATTTCCTTTCTTTCAACGTGCGTTGGCTTCCGTAAGGAACGTCAGCCCGAATATGTTCACGCTGATTGCCATAGGCACAGGGGCGGCCTATCTTTTCAGTCTTTTTGCTTTGTTCCTCCCGGATTTGTTTCCTGCCTCAATGCGAAACGTGCACACCGGGTTGATCTCTGCATACTTTGAGGCGGCGGCCGTTATTACAACCCTCGTTCTGCTCGGACAGGTGCTGGAATTGAGAGCGAGAAGTCAGACCTCTAGCGCGATCAGGGAACTGCTCGGACTTGCACCCGAGACGGCGATTGTTGTCTATGAGGACGGTACGGAGTCGGAAATCGCACTCAAGGATGTGCAAATCGGAGCAAGCTTGAGAGTTAAGGCGAACGAGAAAATTCCGACCGACGGCTCGATTCTGGAAGGCGAAACTTCAGTCGACGAATCAATGGTCACCGGCGAGTCGATCCCCGTCGAGAAAACGGCTGGTGATAAGGTCATTGGCGGAACGATCAATGGAAGACGCGGATTCGTAATGAAGGCGGAAAAGGTCGGCAGCGATACACTGCTGGCTCAAATCGTTCGCATGGTCGGCGAGGCCCAGCGTTCGCGGGCCCCGATTCAGCGGCTTGTCGATGTCGTTTCAGCGTACTTTGTTCCAGCGGTTATTGTCGTAGCCGTCGTCGCGTTTACCGTCTGGCTGATTCTGGGCAGTTTTGCATACGCAATGGTGGCGGCGGTGTCAGTTTTGATTATCGCGTGTCCGTGCGCTCTTGGCCTCGCGACGCCGATGTCGATCATGGTCGGCACGGGACACGGAGCGCGGCACGGCGTATTGGTGAAAAAGGCTGAGGCGCTCGAAATCCTTGAAAAGGTCAATTCGATCGTTGTTGACAAAACAGGCACTTTAACCGAGGGCAAGCCTCGCCTTCAAGAGGTAATTTCATTAAGTGATTTGCCTAAAAATGAGATTTTGAGACTGGCTGCCAGCCTGGAAAAGTCCAGCGAACACCCACTTGCAGAAGCGATCATCAAAGGTGCGGAAGAACAAAAGATCGAACTGGCAAAGGTTGAAAACTTTGAATCGGTAACGGGAAAGGGGCTCGTCGGATCGATCGATGGCAAGAAAATTCTGCTTGGCAATACTAAATTGATGACCGAAAACGGCATTGATTTTCCTGTAGACGGAAAAGCCGACAAGCTCCGCGCCGAGGGGCAAACGGTAATGCTTGTCGCTGTCGACGGGAATGCGGCCGGACTTGTCGGTGTGGCCGACACGGTTAAAGAGTCTGCGAAGGATGCGATCGACGAACTGCATAAGCAGAAAATTGAAGTCGTCATGATGACCGGTGATAATTCGATTACAGCCGCCGCAGTCGCCAAAAAACTCGGTATTGATAAAGTATTCGCCGACGTTCTGCCCGAGCAAAAAGCGGAAAAGATCAAAGAGTTGCAGGCAGAGGGTAAAATCGTGGCGATGGCCGGCGACGGCGTGAACGACGCACCCGCTCTTGCCCAAGCGCAAGTGGGCATAGCTATGGGAACCGGAACCGACGTCGCTATGGAATCCGCCGACATCACATTGTTGAAAGGCGATCTGCGCGGAATCTTACGGGCGAAAAAATTAAGCGAAGCGACGATGAAAAACATTCGGCAAAATTTGTTCTTTGCGTTTATTTATAATCTTATCGGTGTACCGATCGCGGCGGGCGTCTTATTTCCGATCTTCGGGTTGCTGCTAAGCCCGATGATCGCAAGTGCCGCGATGACCTTCAGCTCTGTCTCGGTTATCGTCAACGCTCTGCGTTTAAGGAATCTAAAACTATAATCGGAGCTTCATAAGATTAAATGGAGGTAGAAACATGAAGAAATTATTATGGATATTGTCGATGTTGATCGCGGCCCCGCTTTTCGTATGGTCACAAGCGAGCCAAACGACTGGTGCTGGTCAGGAATCCCGTCGAATCAAGTCGCTTTCAGATGCAGAAGTGCAAGCTTACTTAAACGGGCGCGGTATGGGCCTCGCAAAGGCGGCAGAGCTAAATAGCTATCCGGGTCCGATGCACGTTCTGGAGCTGGCCGACAAGCTTCAGCTTTCCGCACGGCAGAGGAGCGAAACAAAGAAGGCTTTCGAACAAATGCAAGGCGAGGCCACTCGTCTTGGGAAGTTGATCGTTGAAAAGGAAGCAAAGTTAAATGATTTGTTTGCGGAAGGGAACGCTCTACAGACAAGTTTGCAAGCGAACGTTAAGGACATTGCACGTCTTCAAGGAGAGTTGCGCGTTGTACATCTGCGTGCCCACCTTGATATGAGGCGTTTGCTGGCGCCTGAGCAAATCAAGAAATACAATGAGATACGCGGGTACGGAACGGAAGAAGTCATCCATCGACACAAGCAGTAGTATTTTCAAGGCTAGGGTTGATGAAGCTTGATAATCTGCGACTTTCTCTGATGAAAACCGAACAATACATCCCAGCCTTAAGTTACGAGTGGCTGACACCTTTTTATGATTCGGTTGTGCGTTTGACCACACGCGAAACCCTCTTCAAAAACGCTTTGAATGACCAGGCAAAAATTCAGCCAGGTCATCAGGTTTTGGATCTGGGATGCGGAACGGGCACGCTTACCATTCTTATCAAGCAAAGCGAGCCTCAGGCGAAAGTCATCGGTATTGATGGGGATGCGAAGATTCTTGCAATAGCCACGTCGAAGACAAAAGCTGCTGGTGTTGCGATTCAGTTCGACGAAGGGATGTCCTTTGACCTCCCTTACCCGGACAAAACTTTTGATCGTGTCGTTTCGAGCCTTTTATTTCACCATCTAACACGCGAAAATAGATTGAGAACGCTGGGGGAAGTGAAAAGGGTTCTTAAACCCTCTGGCGAATTCGACATAGCAGATTGGGGTTTGCCCGCGAATTCGATCATGAAATTTTCGTCCCGTTTTATTCAGCTCTTGGACGGATCCGAGACAACCGCCGATAGTTTTGGCGGCAAGCTGCCAGTCTTGCTGGCGGAATCTGGCTTTGAAGGGGTTAAAGAAACGGGTGCTTTCAACACCATGTTTGGAACGATTCGCTTGCACAAATCAAGCAAGACACAGTAGGAACCATATGAAAAAGAAATTAACCGCCATCCTTTTACTCAGTACGTTGTTGGCATTGCCTGTATTTGCTCACGATCTTTTTTTGAAGCTCGACAGCTATTTCGTTAAAGTAAATCAAAAAGTTTCAATCAGCGTTATGAACGGCACTTATCAAAAGAGCGAGGGAGCCGTTACATTTGCGCGTTTAACGGATGTTAGCGTGGTGGCCCCGTCCGGCGCTAGAACGCATCCCGTTGAGGCGAACCTGACAAAAAACGAAACCACGGCCTTTTTGAATATTACGCCGACGGAGGCCGGTAATTACATTGCCGGTCTATCGACGATGTGGCGCGAAAGCGCTCTCCCGGCGGCTGAGTTTAACAAGTATTTACCTGCCGAAGGCATTCCCGATATTTTGGAGGCCCGAACACGTGACGGCGAGCTCGATGAGGACGCCCGTTACCGCTATTCGAAATATGTCAAAACGATCTTCCAGGCGGGCAAAAAAACAACCGATAGTTATAAAACGGTCCTCGGCTACGCCGTCGAGATGGTGCCTCAGCAAAATCCTTATAAGCTAAAGAAAGGAAGCTCGCTGGATATTTTATGCCTCAAGGACGGCAAACCGCTCGCCGGGCAGATCGTTACAACGGGATACGAGGCCGCGGGCAAAATGCTCGGCGAAACCAGTGCCCGCACCGACAAGGACGGCATGCTCAAAGTCAAACTGACCGGCGCCGGCAAATGGTACGCCAAGTTTATCAGTATGGTAAAGATCAACGACCCAAAGCTGAATTACGAGTCGAAATGGGCGACACTAACTTTTGAGATCAGGAAGTGAGGAATCGAAATGAAAAAACAATCAATCTTTGCATTTATCTTATCGCTGACGTTGGTCGCGTCGGTTTTCGGGCACGATCTTTTTCTTAAGACGGACAGCTTTTTTCTGAAACCGAACTCGAAATTTACCGTCAAGGTGATGAACGGGACGTTTCTGGCGAGCGAGGGAGCGGTTACATTCGCCCGGCTGAACGACGTGAGCGTCGTTTCGGGTGGGAATCGTGTGCATCCGAGGGAAGCCGATTTTTCCAAAAACGAGACAACTGCATTCATGAACCTGACAACCGGGGCGGCGGGAACCTACGTCGTCGGGCTTTCAACCAAATCACGCGAGATCGCTCTGAAAGCGGCGGACTTTAACGAGTATCTCCGCGAGGACGGTCTGCCCGACACGCTCGAAGAACGCCGCAAGACCGGCGAACTCGAGAAGGACGCGGTCGAACGTTACGCCAAGCACGTTAAGGCAATTCTTCAAGTCGGCAAAAATCAAACCGACGATTACAAAACGATTCTTGGTTACCCCGTCGAACTCGTCCCTCAGCAAAATCCTTACAAGCTTAAAAAGGGCGACACGATTGAGATCCTATGCCTGAAGGACGGCAACCCGCTAGCCGGACAAGTTGTGCTCGCCGGACGTGAGGAAAGCGGTAAAATAAAGCCCTCGCCTGAACTCAGAAGCGACGCGAAAGGCGTTGTGAAGTTGAAACTCGAAGGTTCTGGGAAGTGGTACGTCAAGTTTATCAACATGAGCAAACTCGAAGATCCAAACCTAAACTATGAATCAAAATGGACAACGCTTACTTTTGAGATGAAATGATCTAAAAATGAAAGAAGCGAACGCCAAAATCTTGCTCGTCGACGATGATGATTCGCTGCGCCGTGTCCTTGAATTCCAGCTTTCGGAGGCCGGGCATTCTGTCGTGAGCGAGAGTGACGGCAGGGAGGCGTTAAGGTCCTATTCAGGAGAAGATTTTGACTGCGTGATCACCGATTGGCGAATGCCGAAAATAACAGGGTCGCAGTTGGTTCAGCAGGCGACAGCGATCAATAGCGAAGTACCCATCATTGTTATTACCGCTTTTGGAGACGTCGACACGGCGGTCGAAGCAATGCGCGGGGGAGCTTTTGATTTTATTACCAAGCCCTTTAACCGGCAGGAAATTCTGCTCACAGTCGAGAAAGCATTAAAATACGGCCGCGCCTTAGCGGAAAATAGACGGCTGAGACGTCAGATTCACGAAGACTTTCGAATCGAGAACGTTATCGGAACATCTGAGAGGATGCTTCAAGTTTTTGATCTGGTTGAGCGGGTGTCAAAAACAAGCGTCACGGTTTTGATCGAAGGCGAGTCGGGGACTGGAAAGGAATTAATCGCGAAAGGTATACACTTTTCCGGCACGCGCAAAAGTAATCCGTTTGTTGCCATCAACTGTGCCGCCATACCGGAAACACTAATCGAAGCTGAGCTATTCGGATATAAAAAAGGAGCTTTCACCGGTGCGGTTGGAGAATCGCGGGGTAAATTTGAGGAAGCTAACGGCGGGACCTTGTTCCTTGATGAGATAAGCGCCATGCCTCTCCAGTCGCAAACTAGGCTTTTGAGGGTTCTACAGGAGCAGGAAGTGACACGCCTGGGCGAAAATACCCCGCGTAAGATAGATGCTCGAATAATTGCCGCCACCAACGAAAACCTTCCGGAACTTATAAAAGAAAACGCCTTCCGTGAGGATCTTTACTACCGACTCGCGGTAGTGCCGATCACTATTCCACCGTTGCGTGAACGGCGTGAGGATCTGCCGGTATTAACTGAGCATTTTGTCACCCGATCCGCTTCGAAACATCGTATGAGGCCGCCAAAGATCGCTCGTGACGTCTTCAAGGTATTTTTCGATTACACCTGGATGGGCAATGTTCGCGAACTGGAAAATCTAATAGAAAGAATGGTGGTCCTCTCTGACGGCGATAAGCTGACTCTTAGCGATGTGCCTGATAGTATAAAGAATCCTCCCTCTGTTAGCGGGGACCTCTGGTTTTCGTTACCCCCTGATCCTATAAATCTTGATGTCCTTGAACGAGAGATCATACGCACTTCACTATTGAGGCATGAAGGCAATCAATCACAAACATCAAAATACTTAGGAATCACCCGGAGTGCTCTCTTGTATCGAATGCAAAAATACGGGTTGGCGTAGTAACCTGCGTTCTCAATATTAATGGACAGGAAGTCGTTCAACATTATATCTTCTCGAAATCGGCTGTCCGTATGGATCGTCATCGGCGTAACAATTATCCTTGTTACTGTTCTGCATTTTCTAACACCCGTTGATCTGATAGTTTGGCACGAGATCTTTCAGCGACTCTACTACTTCCCTATAATTGCGGCGGCGCTCCTTT
>JANNGV010000246.1:0-2225 GCA_031404055.1 Chloracidobacterium sp. | reverse complement strand
ACAAGGCAGTCGGCCGGTACAAGCTTCAGGTACGAATCGGCCCCGCCGAACAAGATGCTCTGGGCGGCACCCTCAATGTAGTTGTTGACGATCTCGATTGGGCCGTCGGTCGCCCATGCCGCGATGCCCTGGCTTTCGTCGCCCTTTTTTTTAATATCGGAAATGTAACTGTTGACGATCTTTATGTTACGTCCATTTGCCGCGATGCCGCGCCGCTGGCCTTCGGTTTTACTTCCGTGAATCCAAACGCGGTCGAATTCGATATGATGCGGCAGATCTTCTACCCGTTTTTCGTCGCCTGTCCCAAGCTTTATGATGTCGTATAGGCCTGCAACAGTCGGGGTAAACTCAACGCCGATAAAACGAAAATGATGAGCGCCGTTTACCGCCAAAATCACTGGTTCGCCTTTGACGTCGGATTCGAGTTTTGGCAAAACAGCTTGGTATTTTGAAGGAATAAGGCGGGTATCGGCGGGCGCAAACTCAGTGTCAGAAGCCGACGTCCTGATAGTAACGAATTCACCTCCCGTTTTGTTGGGAAGTTTGAAAGCTCCCCGAAAGGTCGCACCTGCCTCAAGCAGGATCGTATCGCCTGGTTTAGCCGCATCAAGCGCCGCCTGAAAGTCGCCGCCTTTTTTGACTGTGATAGTTTTTTCCGCGAATTGAAGACCAACGGGCCGGAAGCTGCCGCACGCATAAACCCCGAACCCGAGCATGAGAGCGAATACGGCAACCAAGGCGATGATTAATATCTGTTTCATCTACGTGCGAATCGCGGCGTTCGACGCCTCTCCGGCATAAATTCTTAGTAAAACATCAACAATTCGCTCCGAAGTCCGCCCGTCCCATAATTCCGGCGTTGTGCCTTTTTTCCACTCGCCTCGTGACAAGCGCTTCAGATAGGGCGCAAGATCTTGCGGGTTGGTTCCAACCAGTTCGTTTGTACCGATGGTTACTGTTTCAGGCCGTTCGGTCGAATCACGCAGAGTCATACACGGCACATCAAGCACCGTAGCTTCTTCGGTGATGCCTCCTGAATCGGTGATCGCAGCTCGGGCATTTTTCAACAAATATATAAACTCAAGATAACTCATTGGATCGATCTGAATAAGTCGTTCGTTATCGTAATTGACCGATGCAAGGCTCTTTCGCGTTCGCGGATGAACAGGAAAAACAACTCGATATTCTTCGGTTCCCTTTAAAATCGCTTCCAGAAACTCGACAAGTATGGCTGGATCATCGACATTTGCGGGCCGGTGAAGAGTAAGAAGAAAGTAGTTTTTTGATTCCAGGCCGGCTGATTTACAGACCTCTGGCTGCCGAAGCCGATCAAGGTTCTGTTTTAGCGTATCGATCATTGTGTTTCCGACAAAATGGATCCGATGATCTTCTATTCCGCTTTTTTCTAATAATTGCCCGGCTAAAATCGTCGTCGTAAAAAAATGGTCACATATCGAGTCGGTAACTATTCGATTGATCTCTTCCGGCATCGACATATCGCCCGACCGAATGCCGGCTTCGACATGAACCACCGGTATACTCAGTTTCTTTGCGGAGATCGTACACGCCATCGTCGATGTCACATCGCCTACGACAAGCACCACATCAGGCCTCTTTTTCTCTAATTCTCTTTCAAAACTTATTAATACGGCGGCGGTCTGCTCTGCCTGTGTGCCGCCGCCCGCTTCGAGGTTAATGTCGGGCTCAGGTATGCCCAATTGCTCAAAAAAATCGCCGCTCATTTTCTTGTCGAAGTGCTGACCGGTGTGCACAAGGCGATAGTCGATCTTGCGGCCGACGGCTTTTGCGTCCTTGATCGCCCGAATGATCGGAGCGATCTTCATAAAATTCGGACGCGCTCCGGCAACAATAGTAACCAACATATTTACAATATTTTAGCCCTGATACGTTAAGATTGTGCTTTATCTTCTAACTGAAAAACGATCTCGTTGCAGCCGAGACCGACGTTATCGCATTTCATCGCAATTACCCGAAATCCCCGGGCTTTATAAAATTCGAAAAGCTTTGACGGCCCGGCTACTTCGTATGGATAGCCGCCAACCCAATCAATTATGTCGTGCCAACGGTTCATTCCCCTGTCATTGCGATAATTTGCCCAATGGCCAAAATATCCAAATGGCTTGCATTTCAATACAAAGCTGAAAAACCGCTTTATTTCATCAGGCAGCGAAACGACCACCGCGAAGGGTGTTTTCAATAATTCA
>JANNGV010000245.1:0-3902 GCA_031404055.1 Chloracidobacterium sp. | reverse complement strand
CGCACTTGAAGATAACCGCCTGCTCGGTGACATCAACCTTGATGTGGTCAATAACTGGATGGGACGCAACGCCTTCGTGGGTCTTGGCATCGGCAACCGTGAAGATTGGGGCAAAGGCTATGGAACTGACGCACTGAAAATAATGTTGCGTTTTGCCTTTACCGAAATTAATTTAGACCGCGTCACTCTGACCGTTTTTGAATACAACCCGCGCGCCATCCGCTCCTATGAAAAGTCGGGCTTCTGCCATGAAGGGCGTTTGCGCGGGGCATTGCTTAAAGATGGAAAACGCTGGGACATGCTATGTTACGAGAACTGGTTTCCAGATTTAGCAGCACCATCGCCGAACGCAGGGCTTCGGTCCGAAAAAAATGTAATGTTCCAGTAAAGGTTTACTTTCCGCCTTCGAAGGACGGAGTAAAACAGGTGCAATCCTGGGACGATGCTTTTTTATCGGGCGAAACGGCGGATATCAGCGCAACGGGGATTGGATTTGTCGTCTCGGCCATTCGGATCAGAGACCGCTACCTTGTCGGGCAGGAACGGCTGCTCAATGTAGAGTTGGACCTTTTAGGAACAAACGTCCGCATGCAGGTGCGCGGCCGTCGATATGAAAAGATCGGCATTCACCTTTCGGTCGAGAAATATTTGATCGGAGCTGAAATAATCGCCGTCGATGAAGCGGATAAGAGTGCTTACGAACATTTTCTTGCCAACGCGCATGAGCTGTCCGGCAAACTGGCGCCCGTACTTGAGTTAGGGGCCGAATAGAAAGTGTACATTTGGTGCGACGGGCGTGAGGTTAATTCTCACGCTTTTTGTTTTTGCGCGGGTTTTGTGTCTTAATTTTCTTAATGAAAGAGAAAGTAGGGATAGGCATTATCGGAACGGGTTTTGCGAGAAAGGTGCAGATACCGGCGTTTGCGGTGTGTGAAGGTGCCGAGGTCGTTTCGGTCGCTAGCGGCAGTTTGCAAAACGCGAGATCGACGGCGGAGGAATTTAGGATTGATCATTTTACCGATGATTGGAGGGAGATGGTCGGCCGCGATGATGTCGATCTTGTTTGTATAACCACGCCGCCGAGTCTGCATAAGGAAATGACTTTGGCCGCACTTAAACACGGCAAGCACGTTTTGTGCGAAAAGCCGATGGCGATGAATGTCGCCGAGGCTGAGGCGATGACGGGTGCGGCAAAGGCGACTGGCGTTTTGGCCTTGATCGATTTTGAGCTGAGATTTCAGCCGGGGCGGCAAAAGGCTTATGCGATGATTCGCAATGGTGAGATCGGCAAGATCAGGCATGCGAAGTGGAATTTCCGTGCTCCGCACAGGGGCGATCCGAATTTGCCTTGGAATTGGTGGTCGGACATCGAACAGGGCGGCGGAGCACTCGGGGCCATTAATTCGCATATAATCGATTCGTTCCGTTGGTTCCTTGGCGCCGAAATCTCCAGCGTCTTTTGCCAACTGCAAACTCACGTCAAGCGGCGGCCGCTTGCCGAAGGCGGGTTTCGCGATGTGACGACCGATGATGAAGCAAATATGCTGTTAAGGTTTAACGATTCTGACCTTACCGATGACGCGACGGGCTTAGTGTCCGTGTCCATGCTCGAACAGCCTGAATATGTGAACCGGCTTGAAATGTTTGGCACCGAAGGAGCCATCCGAATCGGCCATCGCGGCGAAATTTTTATTGCGAAAGCCGGTAAGGCCGATTGGACGGAAGTAGATGTCGATTTAGGCGAGCCTATCCCTGGCGTTGCTGATACAGGATTTTCGCGCGGGTTTATGGAGTTAGCACCGAGGATAATAGAAGCGATTCGCGAAGGGAAAACCGAGATTAAATACGCGGCGATATTTGAAGATGGACTGAATGTGCAGAAGGTTCTGGACGCCGCCCGAGAGTCGGACGAACGGGGCGTCGCGGTAAATATCACATCGAATCAAGATTCCGCAAACAAAAATTCCTTTTCCAGTCGCCATGGGCCGCCTAGATAGCTCCACAAAGTCGTTCCGATGACAACGCCTTTAAACGGCTGATGGACTCGACTAACATCTTCGAATAGCTCGCCTGCGGCCTGCGGCTCCGTTTTGTTTTGGATAGTTATATGAGGCTGAAATTTTTGCCTGTCCTGTGGTGTAAGGTGGTGCTGCCAATAAGCGGCCAGTCGATTTCGCAAGTTCACCAGTTCGACAGATGTAATTTTCATCGCGACTCCGCGTCCTAAAAAACGCCAGGAATCGAATGTCAGCGCGAAAGACGGCAGCATCTGAGCATCCGTTTCTAATCTCCCGACTATCTCATCAATATTTTCGCCCGGGAGATGGTGGAAAAGAGTAACGTGAGCCTCCAAAAAGTTTCGCTCCGGCGGAAAATGTTTCATTCGCAGTCGATCGAAATACTCTGACGAGGCTCCGTCGAGCTTGGCTGTTAATACTAAGGGAGCGATTGTCATTTAATGTAAACGCAAGCACGGATACTTGCGATCCAGTCGCTGCTACTTCATATATTTATCAAGAAAATCCGCTACACGAGGATAGAGGTCTAATCGGTTTTTTAGTTTTGAGATGCCATGGCCTTCGTCGTCGTAGAGTTTGTATTCGACGACAGAGTTGCGTTTCTTGAGGGCTTCGACCATCTGCTCGCCTTCGGTGTAGGGAACGCGCGGGTCATTTTTGCCGGAAATGACGAACAGCGGCGTTTTGATTTGGTCTATCTTTCTGATCGGCGAAATGCGTCGTAAGAAGTCGATGTCCTTGTCGAGACGACCGTATTCCACCTCACGCTGGCGGCGTCGGTAGCCGGATGTGTTGGTGAGGAACGTTTCCCAATTGGTGATCGCGACGGTCCCGACCGCCGCCGCCCACAGGTCGGGATAAAGCGTGATCGCCGCCATCGTCATATAACCGCCATAGCTGCCGCCTGTCACGGCGATCCGTTTCGGGTCGGCACCACCGCTTTTTACAAGCCATTCATGAGCGGCTGCTAAGTCTTTGACAGAATCCTCGCGTTTTTCTACATCGTCGAGATGCGTGTACGTTTTGCCGTAACCCGTCGAACCGCGAACGTTGGGATCGAGAACCGCATAACCGCGTGATAGGTAATATTGGAAAAGAGGATTAAACCCCGGGCGAGACTGGCCCTCCGGCCCGCCGTGGACAGAGACGATCACGGGCAGCGGCGGTACATTCCAAGCGATCTTCATCGTTTCGCTGGCTATCGGTGTTCCCGGTTTCGGACGGTAGAACCAGGCTGGAATTTCGCTTCCGTCGAAGCTTTTGAATTTGATGAGTTCCGGGGTCACAAACGACTTTTGATCGATCCCCACGCAATCGCTATTTGTAACTTGCGTTAGTTTCCTAGCAGCTAATTCGTAGATCCAAATATCTCCATTTTTTGTCGGCGAACTGAAAGAAAATGCGAGTTTGGATTGGTCCTTTGAAAACGTGATTCCGCCGACAATGCCTTGTCCTGGGACCGTCACAGACACATCGATTGGTTTAATGGTCGAGATGAGCGGCTTGCCACCGGTTTCTATCTTTCTCACGAGGAGAGACGAATAACCGTCAATGTTGATCGTGTAGGCCATCATTGAGGCGTTGTCGGTGAGCGTAACCCCGCCGATGTCCCATTTTTGGTCGTCGATTATCTTTACTTCCCGGTTGGCTTCAGACCAGTCGTCGCCTGCGGCGTTCTTTTTGCGCATTTGGGCGAGGCTCTGGAATTCGCGGCCGTCGTTGGTTGTGAGGACGATGCTGTCGGCGAGGAACGCTACGTCACCAAACTCGGACGCGTCCTTGTGCGGCGTCAGGTGTGTTTCCTTTTTGGTCGTGACATCGACCAGATAGAGGTCGTTATCGAGGCTTTTTTCGATGCCGTCGCGAGAGAGGACGAATTTGGTG
>JANNGV010000244.1:0-7970 GCA_031404055.1 Chloracidobacterium sp. | reverse complement strand
CATATTGTTGCCGACGAGATCGTAATTTCCTTCGTCGGTATAAAATTTTACTGAGAAGCCGCGAACATCCCGTGCAAGATCGCTCGAGCCGCGTGAGCCGGCAACGGTCGAGAAGCGGACGAATACCGGAGTAACGCGCGATGGGTCACACAGAAACTTAGCCTTTGTTACGCTCTCCATGGATTTGTAGACTTGAAAAATGCCGTGCGCGGCGCTTCCGCGGGCGTGGACAATGCGTTCCGGTATGCGCTCATGATCAAAGTGCGTGATTTTCTCACGCATAATAAAATCTTCGAGCAGTGTAGCCCCGCGTTCGCCGGCCTTTAGCGAATTCTGGTTGTCATTGATACGAAGGCCCTGGTTGGTCGTTAGAAATTGATCCTCTCCCGCTTCGCGATCCACTTCAAGGTCCTGTAGTTTTTTATTGCCGTTGTCCTTATTATTTTGGCGCGCCATCTTGTCCCCCCTTATCGAATCTTTTTTATTCCTTCTTGTTCATCTTGTTCCGTGGTTTCCTTTCTTTCACCACCGAAAAAGAAGAACAAGCACGAACAAGAGGAACAAAACGGAGCATTTCGCTACGTTATAATAAAAAGGAAACCTCCGCAGGCTTCCTTTCACTAATCGCTATGGAACGTTTTATACGCTCCGTCCTCTAACGAGTTGCAATACCAATACGATGACTGCCACGACGAGCAGGATATGAATCAGACTTCCAACAGCGGCCCCGGCAAATCCAAACCCGAGAAGCCACAAAACCAATAGAACTACTACGATTGTCCACAACATAAACCTTCCTCCTCAACTAACTGACTAAAAAATATTTCAAGCACTCGCGGATTGCGATTTCTTGAAATTTGCCTTTTCCTTTTCCATCTGGGCACCAAGTTCGTCAATGACGGCCGCGTCGAACTGATCCTTTACCAGCGGAAACATTTCGCCTTCTTCTTCCTTTACGTGATGTTCTGTGTCCTCGATCAAAACCTTCAGCTTCGGCTCGAACTTTTCGCTTTCATTTGATATGGCATCAAGTTCCTTCAAAAACATCTTCATTTGACGATGTTCCTCAATGCCTTCGAGAACTATGTCGACAAGTTCCTTATTGCCCTCAGCCTTAAGCTTCGGATAGAAAATTACTTCTTCGATATGTGCGTGCACGTCGAGCTCAGCCTTGATTTTGACAAATATCGCTGGATGCTCGCTTTCTTTAGTAGCTTCGACCTGTTTAAACAGGTCCGCGACTACCTTGTGATCGGCTTTTAGTAATTCAATTGCATTCATGTTATACCCTCCCTTTGTTCGAAACAGCCTGCTTATGCGGCTGGGTTAGCGGTTCATATTGCTATTCATTCTCGAATTCGTGTTCATGCTCGAATTCCGATTGTTCATCGGCATATTAGCGTTCATATTGCCCCTGCCTGTATTCGAATTCATCATCGGTGTATTCATCGGCATCGGCGAGGACGTTGACATCGGCGTCGATGCGTTAGAGTTAGTGGTCACATAACCTGTATTAGTGTTCGCGTTACGCAAGTTCGCGTTGTTAGACGTTGTTGTACAGGCCATAAGACTGCTTGAAATTAAAATCGAAATACCTAAACCAATAATCTTCTTCATATTTTCTGCCTCTTTACCTAAAATATTAAATAGATGGACCAACGGATACCGCCGGAGACCTGACAGTAACTTCAGTCGCTGGCCCATCTAAACTAAAATCAGAACACCCGGCTAAAACCGCCGGATCCACGCGGCATATTATTTATCGATAAATATGCTGTCCGCGATGGGTGTTCTTCCATTCGCTTTCAAAATAATCGGCATCCTCTGTCGATCTTGGCTTAACGCCCAAAACCGTGCCGCCTTCACCGATTCCGGTTTCGTACAGTTTTGCCCTGTCTTCCGGAATTCCCCAGCCGATCAACGCGCCGACGAGGCCGCCCGTCAAACCACCGGCACCCGCACCTGCGAGAGCGGCCGCCAACGGGCCCCAAATGACAAGGCCAACACCGGGCAATACAAGATTGGTGCCGATGGCCGCAACGCCGCCGATAATGGCGCCGAGCGTGCCGCCGATCAATCCGCCGACGCCTGTGCCTTCCGCAGCTTTACTGCCAAGCTCTGAATCGGGATCGGAATCGTTGCCGTAATACTTTTTGCGGGTATCGTCCGACATAATCACATTGATGTCATCGTCCGTGTAACCGCGATCACGTAATGACTGATAAGCGCTTTCCGAACTATCCTTATCAGTGAACATTCCGGTTAACATACCGGGTTCCTGTCTCGTGCTAGTTGCTTGATTTTCCATTTTGTTTATTATTCTCCCTCTTGTAATTTAACTCTCGTGCGTGTGGGCACGTCTTTTATAAACTCTAAATTCCAGCGTGATAAACGAGTATCATCGCCCCTGCAAACTACAGAATTCCACCGGCTCTCCTCGGTCTGTTTCGCCGGGCCCGGCTGAATATCCTTCGGGCACTTTCAAACATCCGGTCCGGCCCGTCATCTTCAAACGGCTGCAACTTTCGCGTTGCAGACGCTTCGTCATTTCCCGGGCTGGTCAGATGCGGATCTGACACGATTAACGGACATTGAATCTCCCCATCCTTTCTGAACCTTCTGAACATAAATCCCCCGTTCCGCGGTGAATGAATTTAGAACACTTTTTCCGTTTGCGATGATAAGTAGTGCAACTTTTGTGCCAAAATAGATCTTCCCTTACCTCAACAAATCGCCTCGCTTTTGCCAGATAGTGTTGGAATTACTAAATATTTCTTTTTCAAAACTGATGATGTGCGTGTGGGCACCGTTCCGAGCGTTCGAAAGTTGTCTTGAGTATCTGAATGATATTCTTTTATTCGAGGGTGGTCTGTGTGTTCTCGCACAGACCTGTCAATCGGGGGAGATGACGCAAAAACACTTCAAATCAACCCTGTAGAAGATTTGCTTCCTGGGTGCGAATTTGTGTATCTTTATCCTGATATCTATTAAAGGTTTGGATAACAATGAGTATTGCAGCCGTAGAAGTTCAGCCGCTCGCCGTGGATGTTGCCTGCAGCCATGCAGATCTTAGCGTCGATCTGGCCGACGGGCGGAAGATATCCGTGCCGCTCCACTGGTTTCCGAGGTTGGAAGATGCATCGCATGGCGACCGGAAAAGCTGGGAATTGATCGGGGGCGGTCTCGGCATTCGCTGGGATGCCCTGGACGAAGATATTTCGGTAGAGAGCCTTTTACGCCTTCGCTAGGCGATGGTTTCTTTGTGAACTTTGCGGGTTTCGCTCCGTGGTCTTTGTGTTGATTTTCTTGATACAAAGGACGCAAAGTTTTCCACCAGGGACACTAAGAGACTTATTTAGACAACCGCTGAAAGCTTCCCGCTGTTATTCTTTTATTCAAAGAATGCAATCGCGGATGTACGCGTCTTCAACTCTTTCGTTGCTCTTCTTTTTCCGTGGTTAGATTTAATGATGACCACGGAATAAGAGGAACGAAAACCGAACAAGAGGATTGAAGATGTTTGAACTCCTCCGTTCCTAACCTTCCTTTTCCTTTACTTACCCAGTATGAATATCATCGTCGGCACAGCGGGCCATATCGATCATGGCAAGACAGCCCTGATTCGGGCGCTGACCGGCACCGATACCGACAGGTTGCCCGAAGAGAAAAAACGCGGGATAACGATAGACCTGGGCTTTGCCGAGCTTGATCTGGGCTCGCATCGAATTGGCTTTGTCGATGTGCCGGGACACGAGCGGTTTGTGAAAAACATGCTTGCCGGTGCAAGCGGTATCGATCTCGTACTGCTGATAATAGCGGCGGACGAAGGCGTGATGCCGCAGACACGCGAGCATTTCGATATTTGCCGCCTGCTCGGCATCGCGAACGGGCTGATCGTTCTGACTAAAACGGATCTTGTTGACGAAGAATTGCTCGATCTGGTCAGGCTTGAAGCGGCGGAATTGGCCGAAGGCTCGTTTCTTGAAAACGCGGCGCTCGTAGCGGTTAGTTCAAAAACCGGTGATGGAATTGGTGACTTAAAGCGGGCGATTGTCGAAGCGGCGGGCGAGGTAGGAGGACGGCGGGATGATCTGGTGACGCGGTTGCCGATAGATCGCAGCTTTGTCGTCAAGGGCTTTGGAACGGTCGTGACCGGGACGCTGGCCAGCGGCTCGATTAGCGAAGCGGACGAAATGGTGTTGATGCCCGCCGGGAAAAAAGTCCGTGTTCGCGGGCTGCAGACGCATGGAAAAGAGGAGCAGGCAGTGAACGCCGGACAGCGGGTAGCCGTAAATCTCGCCGGTGTCGATCAGGATGAGATCGAACGGGGAATGGTGCTGTGTGAAAGCGGAGCGTTGCGACCGGTCGGGATGTTTGACGCGCAGATCGAGGTGTTGGCGAGTGCGAGCAAGGCTTTGCGTTCGCGGCAGCGTGTGCGTCTCCATATCGGCACGGCGGAGGTTCTCGCACGCGTTCACGTCATCAACGACGCCGGCGAGATACCGCCGGGCGAGACCGATCTGGCCCAGTTTCGGCTGGAAATGCCGGTAGTCGCAATCCCGGACGAGCGGTTTATAGTTCGCAGCTATTCACCGCAGATGACAATTGCGGGCGGGACAATAATCGATAATTTTCCGAAGAAACTTCGGAAACGTAACACGGAAGATTCAAGAAATTATCTGAGTAATCTGATTGCGTCGGGCGATGATCGGAAGGAGATTATTGGTTTCATCATCGAAGCTTCGGACTACAACGGCTTGAGGCTGGATGACCTGCGCGCGTGCACCGGTTGGAAAAAAGGTGTGATCGAAACCGCGATCGGCGAGAGCGTATCTCGAATTGTGGATGCAGGCGGCGTGTTCGTTGGCTCAAAACATTTCGACGAACTGAAGAAAAAAACATTGGCCGCAATCAGCGAACATCACAAACGCGAACCGCTATCGGACGGCATGGCTCGCGAGACGCTGCGCGACAAAATCTTTGCACACAAACCGGCTGAAATTTTCAAAGCGGTCATAGCCGGGCTTGAAGGCGAGATGTTGATCGTTGTCGAACAAGATTTGGTGAAGTTGGTGTCGCATTCGCAAAAATTTACCGACGAGGAAGCACGCGTCATCGCCGCGTTGAGAGATGTTTTTGTAAAAGCGGACCTTGCCGTGCCGAAACTGGACGAAGCTTTGAAAGCGGCCGTCAGCGGTACAAAATTGAGTAAAGATCATGCCCGAAAGCTGGCTCAGACATTGATAAGCGGCGGCGAGATAATAAAGGTCACAAACGAGTTTTATTTTGCGGCGGCGGCGATTGAGCGGCTTATCACAAAGCTGCGGGCCTTCGCCGTTGCGGGCACGGACCGCACGATCGATGTTGCAAAATTCAAGGACATTGCCGGAGTTTCGCGCAAATATGCTATACCTTTGCTGGAGTATTTTGACAGCAAAAAGATAACGATTCGATCTGGTGACAGAAGGGTTATTCTTTGAGGAATTCGACAGACTGCGCTCTGTTATAATGGTTATTTTGTCACATGGCGAGCGGTCACTGGTTCTGGATTCTCTTGTTCGGTTTTCGTTCCTCTTGTTCCGTGGCCGGATTTAAATCTTAACCACGCAAAAGGATGAACAACATGATTTCGGCAGCCTGTCGTACACTCGATGAAAAAATTCCTGACAGCAAAATGGCACGATTTGATAATGGCGAACTACGTGGTAGAGCCGGCATTGTTGGAAAACCGCGTTCCGCTTGGAACCCAGATCGATTTGCATGAAGGAAAATGCTTTGTCAGCCTGGTCGGGTTTATGTTTCTCGACACGCGTGTGCTGGGTTTTCTAGTGCCGCTTCACGTGAATTTCGAGGAAGTAAATCTCCGATTCTACGTGCGGCGCGAGACTGAAGACGAAGTTCGCCGAGGCGTTGTTTTTATAAAAGAGATTGTGCCGAGACGGGCCATTGCCGCCGTCGCCCGCAGGCTGTATGGAGAACCGTACTCGCGCTGGAAATTGTCTAGTTTTCGCGACGAGCGCCACGTTCGATATAGCTGGGAAAAGAACGGATGCTCGAACACGATCAGCGTCGAGCGCGGCGAAAGCCAAGGCGTGCCGGACGCTGGCTCGGAAGGCGAATTTATCATCGAGCATTACTGGGGCTACACAAGACGAGGCGACAGCCGAACCGACGAATATAAGGTCGAACATCCGAAATGGGAGCTGTTCGCCGCCGAAAAGACCCGCATTGATGTAGACTTTGCGACGACGTATGGCGCGGAATTTGGATTTTTAGCGGACGCGGAGCCGCACTCGGTTTTGCTTGCAAAAGGCTCGGAGATATCGGTTTATAAAGGCGAGAGAATAGCTGGTTGAAGGTGCGCACAATCATTTGTTGGCAACATGCATATGCTCGATGCGAATGAGAGGAATGATTTGGACGATCCGAACTCCAGGAATTATATGCAACGGGTGGGTCGAAATAACGCTGGTCTGTCCGTAGCAGCCCGGCTGATTAGTTTTGGCGTCCCCAGCTCAATTTATACCGCCCCCCCCCAGATTTTGATTGTTGAGAGAATAAAAAACACGTTTTGGGCCCCATAATTTCAGGGTCGGATTTAGGAATAGCGTGGTGAAAAGACGTCAAATCTTTCCCTCCCCATTATCCATCTGTTCCAGCTTGCGGTAGAGTGTCTTTCGGCCGATATTCAACAGGCGTGACGCTCGGGATTTGTCGCCTTCGGTGTAGTCCAGCGTGGCGTCTATGACCATCTTTTCAATCTCGTCCATTGAGGCTGGGAGTTCTATCTCCAGAGCGATCGAACGGCCCTCTCCAGATGCCTTTGCACGTTCGTGGCGGATCTGCATGCTGACTTCGAGCGAGCGTTTGCTTATCGTTTCGGGAAGGTCGTCAAGCTCGATCTGGCGGCCGGAGGCAATGATCACGGCCCTTTCAATAGCGTTCTCAAGCTCGCGGACGTTGCCGGGCCATTCGTAATTGACGAGAGATCGAAGGGCGTCCTTCGATATCCCCGAAACGAATCGGCCGCTTTTTTCCTTATAACGCTCCAAAAAATGAAATACAAGCGGGTGAATGTCTTCGATGCGCTCCCGCAACGAAGGCAGCATGATCGGGAAAACCGACAGCCGGTAGTAAAGATCGAGCCGGAATTTGCCATCTTCGATCGCCTGTTCCAGATCGACGTTGCTTGCCGCAAGCACCCGCACGTCGGACTTTATTACATCGCCGCCGCCAACGCGCGTAAACTCGCCGTCCTGCAGCACGCGGAGCAGTTTTACCTGTGCCTGCAAGGACATCTCCCCAATCTCGTCCAAAAACAGCGTTCCCCCGTCAGCCTCTTCAAAGCGTCCGCGGCGTTGCGCGCGAGCGTCGGTAAACGCACCCTTTTCATGGCCGAACAATTCGGATTCGAGCAAAGTTTCGGGAATCGCACCGCAGTTTATCTTAATGTACGGCTTGTTCTCGCGGCCCGAATTGAAATGAATGAGATTGGCCAGCAGCTCCTTTCCCGTCCCCGATTCGCCCTGGATCAGGACGGTCGTGCTGGCGTCCGCCACCGTCAAAGCCAATTCGATAGAACGCCGTATCGACGGAGCCTGGCCGATAATTTCACTGCTCTTCTGGGAAAGCTCAGTCTTCAAACGCATGACCTCGGCGGAAAGCTGATCGCGTTCGAGAGCAGTGCCGATCTGGTCAGCTATGCCCTCGACAAGAGCAATATCGTGGGCTTCAAACACGCTCTCCTTGCTCCATACAAATCCCAACAGGCCGAATACCTGGCCGCCGACACGCACCGGCGATACAAGCGCCGCCTTGCCCCCAAGCTGTGTGTTAAAGATAAGCCTGATTGCAAACGGAAGCTGTGAATCGACCAATTGAAGCGTCTTGCCCTCGCGCAACAGGTCGTTTATCGCCGGAAAAGTATCGACATTGAGCGATTTGCCGTGCTGTTCGACCATACGCAATAC
>JANNGV010000243.1:0-6386 GCA_031404055.1 Chloracidobacterium sp. | reverse complement strand
GCCCGCGGTTACTTTGGCTGGTGGGTTGTGAGATGTGTGCTGCTCACTACCTACATTTAGATATTAACAATTATCCGCCAATTGAGCAACAAGTTTTTGCATTCAATAACGATAATCAATATTTATGCATAAGCGCTGTAAATGAATTACTTAGACCCGATCGCAAGCGTCCGCTTTTGCAAAGTACGCGTCCGAATTCGCAAGACTGCAGGCGGAATTCCAGATGGGATATCGCTCGAGGGTTGAGATCGTTTTACGATCCGGCAAGCGGTACGGATTAGCTCCAGTCTAAGTAGTAAAGGAATTTTCTTGAATTTTGGGGTGTTTTAATGGTTTAAAATAACTAGCAAGACACGATATCGATCTGAAATTTTATTTTGGTCAGTTTTGGAAGCTGTGCCCTATTGCGGATTTATTTTTAATATAGGGGCGAATGTTCTTGCCGGAGCCAGGCGTGCGCGGCATAATGTGCCGGATTAGAAAAGCTCGGTGAAGTACTGTTTATTAAAATGACAAAGTTTTGTAAAAACGAAGATTGTCCGGCCTCCGAAGAGCTGCTTTCATTTCAAATCGGCGATATGTCCGTCGGCGAAGGTGCCGGGATCAGAAAGCATCTAGCTGTATGTGAATTCTGCCAGGCCGAGGTTGAGTTTTACACTAACTACCCGCAGGCCGAAGAAAAGGTGGAAGCCGCCGAAATGCCGCAGCCTCTTTTCGAACTGGCCGAAGCCCTCCTAAATAAAACGAATGACGATGCTTTCTTCGATAGGCTCCTCGAAGAAGACGAGGACGCTTCCTTTTCAAGGCGGTGAATCAGAATAGCTGCCAACTTTTGTAACTGACAATCGCTTAACGAACTTCTCGAAGCTGTCGGACGACCAGATTTAGGCCAACACATTCCTCCTTCCTCGCGCAATTCCCAACTAGCCAACTCCTTTCTCGATCTGTGTCACCATTCGATCAAAACAATGTCCCGGTCATAAGTGCCCTTTGAGACCGCGAGGCCCTTGCCGTCGGGAGAGTAAGCAAAGTTGAATATCCGGCCCGACTCAAAGTTCGTCACTTGGGTAGGCGGACCGCCATCGACCGGTTGCTTCCAGATATTCGACACGCCTCGTTCGTGGGCCACATAGCTGATCGCCCGGCCGTCCGAGGCCCATTGAAGTCCTTTTTTTCCGGCACCTTGGGAATGGCCGAAATTAGCAGCAAAGGTTCGGGTCACGTCGCCGCCGCCGATAGGTATCAACGCGATCTCCGTTGGTAACCTTTGATAGTTCTTGTCCCAAAGAAAGGCAACAACATTCCCGTCGGGCGAAATGGTGGGTGCAGTTAGTGCACCTGAAATACTCGTCAACCTAACCGGTTCGCTCCCGTCGATTGCGACTTTCCACAAAGCGACCTGATCGGACCATCGAGTAAACACGACCCATCGACCGTCCGGGGAGAACGTCGGCCAAGTGTCGGCACCGGTCGTCAAGCGGGTTCGTTCGCCTGTCCTAAGATCTAGCTTGAAAAGGCCGCTGCTGCCATTTTCGTTATCCGAACTCTGAAAGACCAGATAACTTCCATCCGGAGACGCTCCGGCCGAGCCACCCTGATCCGATAGCTGTTTAAGGAAACTCCTTTTTGCATCCGTCGCCCAAACTTCGCCGTTGCCTTCGCGGGGAACCGTCTCATAAACGATCTTGCCGTCGGAAACGTAGGTAAGGCCGTAGATCCCGTCGTAACTGTCGATTCCCCGCGTAAGCTCAGTAGCTCGGCTGGATTCGTCAGCAGGCAGCGCCCAGATGTGCGCGACCTGCTCGACTCTGACCGCTACCAACCCGTGGCCGTCAGAGGCCAAACCGATACTCTCGTAATTGTTGAGATCGTTAGTGATTTTTTCCACGCGGCCTTCCGGATAGGAAAGGGCTCTTATTTGGTGCGAAATACTGCTCCGGCCTTCGGTTGCCGTGACTAGCAGACCGCTGCCGTCGCGTCGCCAGGTTACCTGCGAAATAAGCGTCCATTCAGGGGAAGGGATCGTCAAAACAGCCCCGTCGGACACGCCCACGGCGACGATCTTGTTTCCACCCTGGGCGGTCCGAGCGATCGCGGCAATGACACTCCCGTCCGGTGACCACGCCGCCGATCCAAGGAAAATTTCAGGGCGCGTACTGGACACCAACGTTCTGGCGTTGGTTCCGTCGGCGTCCATGATAATAATGACGGCTTCATCCGGCCGTAAATATCGAACGAACGCGAACTGCTTTCCATCCGGGGAAAAAGTAATCCGGCTCGTGCCGAAATCACTCAAGACCGCTTTTTGCAATCCACCAAGGACCGGCATTTTGTACAGGACACCCTGGGCCGCATAGAAAACAGAATTACCGTCGGGTGAAAATGTTATTCCGCTATGCCTTGTGCCTTCAGCAGGAGCCACGATCTGCAGGTCGCTTCCAGTAGCAGCGTTCTTCAACCACAGGCTTTCCGAGCCTTCATCATTCAGGATGTAGGCTATGAACCTTCCGTCCGGCGAGACAGCGGCGACCTTCGTCCTGCCATTAGAGGTCAAGCGTGTGAAATTGAGCGGCCGAAGATCAGAAATCTTATCATCCGGGCCAAACCATCGATACCCAAAGTACGCAAAGAGGACCAGCACGATCGCAGACGCGAACCCTGCGAAAACAAAACGGTACCTGATCCACCAGTCGTTGTTCGGTGAGGCGGAATGGACGAGCTCGAGCTTAGCGATCTTTGGGCTGGATCTGTCCGCTCCGGACCGTGTTGCTTCTCCAGAATCGTGCTGCCAATCCGCGAGCGCCACAACCGCCCCCGACGAATGCCCACCGACGTTGGCGGAGGAATTAAGAGAAGATTCCTGAGCGGATTCGGCTCCATTCAAATGCGCCAAGAACATACCGCCTCTCAACGGCGGTTCGACATCTTCTACCGCACTCGGCCGAACATCCGCAATAAACCGATAACCGCGCCGCGGCACGGTCTCGATAAACCGCGGACTCTTCGCATCGTCGCCAAGCGCTTTTCTTAAAAGGCTCACCGTGAAAGCGAGGTTAGCTTCCTCTACAAAACTGTCCGCCCAAAGTAATTCCATCAGGCGTTCCTTTTCGACTAAATGTCCATGGTTCTCGATCAGTGCAACAAGCAGTTGGTAGGTCTTGGGGTTGATTGAAATGCGTTCACCGTTGCGGAAAAGTTCTTTGTTCCTCAGATCAAGAAGAAAATCGCCAAACTCTAAGCTCTTTATTTTCAACGACATCAGGCTTTAAACAATTTTCTTATAACTCTCTAAGCGATTTCAAATGACTTCTTCCGCAAAAAAACTCTATCGTCAGGTTCAACCGTCGTATGCGGGAAAGTTTAGCACGAATTTCAGCCGACGTTGGAAGGAAATTATTGCCCGCGTAGATCACCCGATGAACGCAGGTGAGATCCGGATTTGTAGAAATCAGATGAGGCAGAAGCCATTGGAAAGGAGATAAAGTAATGAGTTTTCTTAATAAAAGTTTTGATTTTACATGCATGGTCAATCAAGGACCGACCAAGTTCCCCATTCTCGAATACACACTCGGTAACAAATATATGGATTGGATTTCCGGTTTAATGCGTATCGACCAAATTGAAACCGAAACGGTAAGGAGGAGTAAAGAAAGCGATAGCAATACAGGGCCGAGGAAGAACCGCCTCGTGATAGCGGCACCGGATGAAGGTGGAGTCGCCCGCGTGGCCAGTTATCGAATGGACAGCTTGCGGATTTACATTCACCATATCAACTCAGCGAACAAAGCGGTAAAAATGATTGAGTTTGAGAAACCCAAGTTCGTTAGCCCGCCCGAATTGGTCCGCGTCCTTTTGTTCATTCCGCTTCCAATACCTATGCGGTTGTACACATTTGAATATCGTTCTGATGCCACAGCACACACCCTAATTTAGGCTAGGGTCGAGTGAAAGGAAGAGGGAGTTACGGTCTTGGTTGCTCGAGGAGAAAGAAAGTATGAGCGTTAAAATAAAGGAATACCATCGGACATTTCTGCATTACCCAAGTCGGAATGGTCCTTCGTTGGGTGAAAAACTACATAACCTGGGACGCGGAGGCGCTCCTACCGTTCGGGAGACTCCTAAGCCTCGCGAAAACATTCGGGACAGATACGTCGGCGTCAGCACGGTGGCGAACACTACCAAGTACCACAATGCGCTGGAGATCGTCGGGTCGCATTTGAGAGAGATAACTATCCAAGAAAAAGGCGACCAGCAGTTTGATCAGTGGGTCACTCCTTGGGAACGCATTTGGAGTCCATTGAGCCGCAACGCGAGAAAAGGATTCTTGCCTGTCGTGGACGGCAACGCGATGGTGGTTGGTTACTCCGGACCGGTTTTGTCAATGGAGATGCTGATCGGCCGTGCCACCGGATTAGCCCTAATATATACAGCCGAAGAGACGCTCAAATATCATCGGATGTTCGTCGGCGCTACGTCCTTGCATTCCGTGCCTGACCTGAGTGTGTACGGCGACGGGTTGAACTACTTTGCGGTAATGACGGATACGGAGGGCGAAGTGACGTCATTTCAGTTTGCTTATCCATCAATCAATGGATCCGCCGAAAGCACGGGCTTTCCCATACTTGGTTGGCTCAAAATTCTGCAAGGCGGATTGAAGATCTTCATGTCGGTAAGGAACGGATCCCGTACTATCGGGCGACAACCCCCAAGCCCGCCGCCTGCCCCACAGCGTGCTCTTCCGCCTGGTCGAACGGGACCGCCGTCACGTCCTCCAACTGATCCAGGTCGTACCGCGCCGCCAAATCCGACTAACGCACGACCAGGCGATCAAACGTACTCAGGCCCAACATCGAGTCCGCCAGTTGTCAGAGATCCTCGGTCCAGGTCGCAGCTGGAGCACGAAATCGAGCTTGCACGCAAACGACTCGTGGATGCCGCACCAAAACAAACGCCTTTACGAGTTGCCGTCAATCGAGTTCGTAAAGAGGCCGGACTACCTCCCGTTCCAAATACAACGGTCATCGATGCGCCTGGCGCTATAGCGAACGAAGCGTTGGTCCAACGACTTCACGATGAGTTCGTAGCGTGGCTCAAGGCAAACCCGAATGCACCCCTTTCCTTCAAGCTTGAGCGGCTGACCCGCGTAAATCGGGCTATGTGGCGGGATCCGTTCCCCACTAAGTAAAGCGGCTGTGTTTTCGAAGGTAGGGAATTTGAGGAATCAGCAGATAAGCCGTCAGCATTATCGATCCCCTGCTCGTCGTAGACTATGGCTCGGTTCGAACCGGGAAAGGGGCCGAAGAATAGGGCTGTGAAGACTGGGGCAGGGCCTGCGTTATTGCGCGGTTTTTCTCGGAATCTCCTTCCCGGTATAAGCTTGGTTCAAATCCGTTACCGCATTCTTTCTGGCCGGATCATAGCTAACTGCCGCAGATCTCATCTATAGCTTCTTCGTATTTTTCATCTATCACGCCGCGCTTTATTTTTAGTGTCGGTGTCATTTCTCCTTTATCAATAGAAAATTCGCGCGGCAGGAGATATACGCGTTTGACGCGTTCGTAGTCGTTGAGTTCGCGGGTCAGTTCGACGGCATCGCGTTGGACGCGTTTTATGACGTGCGGGTTTTCGCAAAGCTCTTCGCGCGTGCCTTCGGCAGTAATGCCGTCATCCTCTAACGCCTCTTTCAAAGCTTCCCAATCAGGCACGATTAACGCTCCGACCTGTTTGCGGCCCGATCCTACGACGACCGGCTGCGAAACCAACGGACTCTGCTTCAAAAGGCTCTCCACCTGGAGCGGGGCGACGTATTTGCCGTTTGATAATTTGAAGAGATCTTTCAATCGGTCGGTGAGGAAAAAATGGCCGTCGTTATCGACGTAGCCGACATCGCCCGTGTGATAGAAGCCTTCTTCATCTATGGCTTTTGCGGTTTCTTCGGGCTTATTGTAGTAGCCCTGCATCACATTTTTTCCGCGAATAAGAATTTCGCCGTCTCTCTCAGCGATCTTCATCTCGATGCCTTCGAACGGCGTTCCGATCGAGCCGACCTTGTTGTCATCGGGACGGTTGGCCGAGGTAACACAGGCTTCGGTCATGCCGTAGCCCTGGAGGATCGGAATACCGGCAGCCCAAAATGCGTAAGAAAGCTTCTTGGACAGCGGCGCTCCGCCCGATACAAAAAACCGCAAGTTACCGCCGACTCCTTCACGCCATTTCGAAAAGACAAGGCGGCTGGCAATCGCGTGTTTTGCGGCTAAAACCGGCGATACCGATTCGTGCCTGTCCTTAGCGTTCCAATATTCCTGGCCGACAACGAGGGCCCAGTCAAATAACGATGTTTTCCAACCGCCAGCCGATTTTCCCTTCTTGACGATCTTGTGATAAAC
>JANNGV010000242.1:0-3757 GCA_031404055.1 Chloracidobacterium sp. | reverse complement strand
CTGAATCTCTCGGATATCCGCGAAATGAAGAAATAACGCCGAGATCGCAAACGCGAAAAGCAGTACGATTGGGATGTAAAGAAGCGTTTTTCTTGTCATATTGTGGCCGGATCGCGGCTTTTATGGACTTCTCAAGAAGTTACCGGTCAGCATTGTAATATCTCCAGCCGGGCGTGTGGTCGCGTCGAAGCTTTTGCTTTGTCAAAATAGCCCGCACCATCTCCACCGGTATCGCCCCTTCTTTAAGTATCGCGTCGTGAAAGCTTTTATCCGTCATCTTTCGGCTGTCAACCAGTTCGCGGTGAAGGCTGTAGAACTGCAGCCCGCCCATCTTATACGCGATCTGATAGAGCGGCCCATATTCGCCCGAAAACGAACGGCGGACCTCGGCCAACGCGTTTTCGCGTTCGTGGCCGACCTTATTTACCAATAGATCGACGGCTTCAAGAGGAGTCATTTTTTCGAGATGGAAGTTCAGTGAAAAGATGATACGCGCGGCACGGTGCGAACGCCAGAAGAGCGCACCGATCTTGTCCTCCGGCGTTTTTGAAAACCCCTTGTCCCACAGCAAAAACTCCCAATACAGCGCCCAGCCTTCGCCCCAAAACGGCGTGCGGAAAATCTCGCGGTAAGGCCGGTAACGGCGGGTCATATATTGCTGTAAATGATGGCCGGGAATAAGTTCGTGGTGGGTGACCGCACGTGCAAAGTGCGGGTTGTTGCCGCGAAGGCTCATCATCTTTTGCTCGTGCGTCATTCCGCTGGTGGGATAGGCCACGAGGATCGTCTCGCCGCCAAGGAAGAATGGAGCGACAAGCTGCCTCTCAGGCGTCATCATCTCCATCCGCCAGGTTTCGCGGGCTAATTTCGGGACCGTGACTAGGTTGTTTTTCTCGACGTAGTCTATTGCTTCCAACGCAAAATCTCGTATCAACGCCGGCTGTTTGCCCGGTTCGACATACTTCTGCTTTACGGCCTCGATCGCTTTAAGATAGTCGTCGCCAAAACCCATTTCGCGCGAGGCTTTTTTCATCTCGGCCTCGCACCACGCGAATTCCTTGTTGGCGATCTCAACCAGTTCTTCGGGGGTGTACGGGATCATCTCGTACTCGAGCTCTTCGATAAGCGCCGCCCTGCCGATAGGGTCGCCGATGATCGTAACCTTATCGTCCGGTGCAATCCCGACGAGTTTTTGAACGACAAATGTCGAGTATTTTTGCAGAGAATCATCAACCGCTTTGTAAGGTTCGGCGTTCCACCATGTAAAGGAAGGATCGTAAGCGTTGTGAAAGTTGTGCCAATTCCTCAGCGTCGATCTGAGCGACGCGATCATCCGCACGGCCCGGTTCGCCACCGTGCGTTTCGGCTTCGTCGTCGCGGATTCCAGCGTCTTCTGCGTCGCGTTGATCTGTTGGGCTAGTTCGGTCAAAAGAGCGGCCGTTTTCGCCGGATTGATCGGCTCCAGCCGTCGCCGCGTGTCTTCAAGATCGCTGATCGTCTTCGCAAACGGAATGATCGCCGCCATCTCCACAAGCTGCGAGTTGAACCGGACTTGCTCCTTCAACTCATGCTGCAAATAATTCCTGAAGAGAATATAATCGACCTGCTCGTCATGATTAAGCCCGTCAAAACTCAAGCCATTTATTAACGTCAGATGATCCGAATAAAGCGACTTCAAACGAGCCGCCCGGTTCGCCGACGTCTCCGCCGTATAAAACCGATTGATCCCGCCGTAATCCTGACTGTACTTTTCAATCACACCCCGAAGGCGCGACGGCGGTTCGTTGTAGACAGAAAGTTGATCGTCTGTACGTTGTGAGAAGAAAAACTGAGGATTAACACCAGCAAATAGCAGCATAATTGCCGCGGTAATTCGTATCTTTTCCATAAATTTGCAAATGGTGGTTAGATCTTTAGTGCTTTTGAATATTCGTTCATCTAAGGTAATAGCTTCAGCACTTTTTCTCTTATTTCGGGTCGAAAGAGAATCTCAATTTCGGCAATTTTTCCATTCAGAATGTCTATAATGAGCATTCCCTTTTCAGGCGTAAGCGGTAAAGTATAGTGATCTTCTCCCCATGCTCCCTTCGGCTTTGAAACAGAATAGACCGTCGCGCAAAAGTCGTCTCCACAACGGCATCTATCCACCAATTCGAGTGAAGCAACTTGATTTGCCAGCTCCGGCTTCCTTTCTTTTCGGAACAACATCTCAAGTTCGACAACGAGTTCGGGCAACATATCTGAGAGTCGCATGGACATGATTTTTCGGCTTGTCGCAGATTTTGCGAACAGAATCACTCTATACCGCGTCCAAAAAGTTCTCGCCGTTCGTCAGAGTTATATTGAAGTTCTTCGCGATTGTTTGTCCGATATCCGCAAGCGACTCTCGTATTCCTAGGTTTACACCGGTAGCAGCATTCTTGCCATAAACAAGCAGCGGAACATACTCACGTGTATGATCGCTTCCCTCTTTAGTCGGGTCGTTGCCGTGGTCGGCGGTCATTATCAGGAGGTCGTCGTCGTTCAACGCATCGATAATCTCCGGCAGTCGTGCGTCAAAATGTTCGAGAGCTTTTGCATAGCCTTCGGTATCGCGGCGGTGGCCGTAGAGCATATCGAAATCGACTAGATTGCTGAATATCAGTCCGCGGGAATCTGCATTCAGAGCATTTATCGTCTGGTCGATCGTCTGCTCGTTGTTTTTGGCGGTCAGGTCCTCGGTCACGCCGATCGAATCGTAGATCGAGGCGATCTTGCCGATGCAAACAACGTCGAGGCCTTTATTTTTGAGGAGCGGAAGCAGGTTATCCCCCGGCGGAGGGACGGCGTAATCGTGGCGGTTTTCGGTGCGTTTGAAATTTTCGGCGTTCGAGCCGAGAAACGGACGGGCAATGACGCGTCCCACTTTGTCTTCGCCGTCCAACATGCGACGCGCGATCCCGCAAATTTCATACAGGCGATCAATCGGAATGATCTCTTCGTGAGCGGCAATCTGAAAGACGGAATCGGCGGATGTATAAACTATAGGTTTGCCGGTGCGAACATGCTCTTCGCCAAGCACTTTTATTATCTCGGTTCCGCTGGCCGCATAATTTCCGAGAACGCCGGGAACATCAGCTTTGGCGACAAATTCGTCTATAATACGCGGCGGAAAGCCGTTCGGAAACGTCGGGAACGCTTTGGCCAAAACAATTCCCGCCATTTCCCAATGTCCGGTAGTCGTATCTTTGCCATTCGATTTGAGCGTGCATTTGCCATAGCTGCCTATCGGTTCGTCAACAGCAGGGAGATTTGCAAGCGGGCGAATATTTCCCAACCCAAGCCGCTGCAAATTCGGCAAATTCACCTTGCGTGACTCCAGAATATGCCCGAGCGTGTCCGCTCCGGCGTCACCCCAATCAGCCGCGTCCGGCATTTCACCGATCCCGGCCGAATCCAAAACAACCAGGCAAATACGATTAAATTTTGAAAACATAGACAAAATTGTAGGGCGAACACAGACAAAAGCAAGTGGTGAAGGCCGTGTTCCACATGTTCCACCCGTTCCACCTGTTCCACCGAGGAGGAGTGGAACAGTGGAACACCCTTCACCTGATCGGGGCGGTATAGCCTTCGCGGGCCCTGATTGTCGTGCCAGCCGGTAATCCTTTTACATCGACTCGGATCTTTCTGTATGTACCATCACGCTTTTCGTTCGACGAATAATAACCAAGGCTGTATTTGGTGCCGATCTCGTCCGCGACGCTCTTGAATGCAA
>JANNGV010000241.1:0-3657 GCA_031404055.1 Chloracidobacterium sp. | reverse complement strand
GAGCATCACCCTGCCCGGGAGCGACGGCGTTGATGGCGGCGACTAGCTGCTGTTCGCCGGATGTCGTGACGTTTGTCGCTTCATCGGTCTTCGGCTCGAATTTCACGCCGAAGATCGTATTCTTCCCGTCGGCGGCTTTTGCGGCGACGATTTTATCAAGAACATCTTTTGGCACTCCGGCCGTTCCGAGATTCGTAATTACGCGTTCATTTACACGAAAGGCTCCCGTAGAAAACTGCGCCTGCGATTTAGGGGCACTTTCGCCAAATGACGCACCTAAATACAGCACCAGAAATGAGAGCCCGGTCAGCGTCATCCCGAACGCCATTTTTGTCGGCGTCGCAGGCTCCTTGCCGCGCCTGTCCAGGAAACCCCAGAACCAGACTAAGGGAAATGTCAGAGCCAGCACCCAGAAGGCATTTATCGAATTAGAGATCGTTCCGGTGACGTTCCAATCCGTGTTGTCATCAGCCCAATACGTCAGTGTTGAGCCATTTTGATGGAAGACCATCCAGAAGACGATAACAATAATAAAGATCACGATCAGAGCGATAATTCGCCGTGAATTCGGAACTGTGTCCATTAGGGACTGGCGTGAACGAGCGGCCGACGCTTCACTGCCTTCGTCCTGATGACTAACTCCGTGCGGCGGAGCGTCAACGGCGGTTGCGGCTGCATCGGCGACGCCAGAGGCCTTATCCGCTCGGGCTTGCTGCCGGGCGGCAAGTGCGTTCGGATCTTCAACAAGAGTTTTGAACTTCCAGAGAATGGAAACCGAAATGACCATTCCGAAGGCCGCAACGGCGAACGCCGCGTGGAATCCGAAATAAGATTTAACTATCTCCATTACGATCGGTGCCAGAAAGGCTCCGACGTTGATGCCCATATAAAATATGTTATACGCACGATCTTTTAAATGGCTGCCTTCGGGATAGAGATTGCCAACCATTGTCGAGACGTTCGGCTTAAAGAATCCATTTCCGATAACAAGACACGTCAATGCAAGATACACGGCCCAAAGGGCGGGTATCGAAAGCAAGCCGTGCCCAGCCATAAAGAAGAAACCGCCGATCATTACCGCTTTGCGATAGCCGGTAAACCTGTCGGCGATAAAGCCGCCGACAAGCGGGCTTAGGTACACGAAGGCCAGGTAATTGGCGTAAAGCCCGGTAGCCTCGGCCGCAGTCCAGCCAAACCCCTCGGTCGGATCGCGTAGATAAAGCGTAAACAGGGCCAGCATCGAATAGAAGCTGAACCGCTCCCACATTTCTGTGCCAAAAAGTACGTAAAGGCCTTTAGGATGTTTTGCTGCGTCGCCCACGTGCGGCACGGCGTTGAATGTCTCAGCATTTGCACTCATTTGATTTTTTCCCCTCTGGTCGTTGGAAATTATGGAAGAGTTAAGCGGAAATATAACAGATAAGTTTTGTAACGAAAAGGAAATATTATTTCGAAACAACTTTCCTTTATTTGCGGGACTCTGTTCCTACCGCTTTTTGTCCGGTAATTTTGTTTATACAAAGCTCACGTACAAGTGTTCCTGCAAGTGAGGTGAACGAACTTTTCGTTCATATTTCAAAAGGCAAATACATCGGATTTACGGGAGATCGAAATTATTAGGTATATTCATCTTTTGGTATTAAGATAAGTCTTCCCGACTCCCGATCCACGCTAAAACTTTGTATGTCGTGGAAAATTCAATCTTTCTAAAACCGAAAATGACTGAAACGTATAAATCCACTAAAACCTGGAGCCTTATCACCGTGGCGGGGCTTGCCTTTATTGCTTTTTTTCATGTGTTGACCATTCTAATCGGAATAGGGCAGGTGTTGAATCCTGATGCAGTTCTTGATCTTGACGAAGAAGGCCCGATGTCCGTCTGGTTCGTGATCCTGGGTATGCTGTCCATTTTCCAATTCCCTGTATTCATTGCGACGATAGTTTCCTTCCTTGTTTGGCTGAACCGTTCGCATAAGAACCTTCTTGCGTTGCGTCCTACCTACTTGAAATTCTCATCCGGCTGGGCTGTCGCGTGGTGGTTTATTCCGTTCGCTAATCTCGTAAAACCCTTTCAGGTAGTGCGGGAGGTATGGTGGGAAAGTGATCCGGTGATACCTGAGGACCAGATGTTTCTGACAGAAAGTCTTCATGGAGCGCCGACTTACATGGGCGTTTGGTGGGCCTTTTGGCTGATCTCCAATTTTACCAGCAATGCTACTGATAAACTGTTCGATCTGGAACGAACGGATAATGTCGCGGTTGCCGGCGTCGCCTTTATTATTGTTTCGAGTCTGCTTATTATTGCGGCGGTTCTTGCGATAATGGTCGTACGCGACATTACCGCCCGACAGGCAAGGCGCTACCTTGCTGTCCTCGCGTTGGAAGAAAACGAAGCTCAGACGGTCTGATACCCGCAGCCTTTGGAACCTAAACGCTGCGGGAGCAAGAACCCGATTTGCCAGACCGAAAGCTGATGATCTAGAATTAGGATTCTTGCCCTTGTAGCTCAACGGTTAGAGCAGCAGACTCATAATCTGTTGGTTGTAGGTTCGAATCCTACCGAGGGCATACCTTCAAATTTTCTATTTTTGCCTCACGCCTATCTCGGAGATCCTTTTGAAACCGATCAATAAATCAAGCAAGCTTTCGGATGTTTTTTACGACATCCGCGGCCCGGTCATGGAAATGGCGAACAGGATGGAGGCAGAGGGCCAGCACATCATCAAGCTGAACATCGGAAACCTTGCTTTGTTCGGCTTTGAGCCGCCTGACGACATCGTTCAGGACATGATTCGAAATCTGCCCGAAGCGGCCGGATACACTGACAGCAAGGGTATGTTCGCTCCGCGCAAGGCCGTTGTGCATTACAGCCAAGAGAAGCTGATTCGCGGAGTGACGGTTGAGGATGTCTATTTGGGCAACGGAGCGTCCGAGCTGATCACGATGTCGCTGAACGCCTTGCTCGACGCCGGCGACGAGATACTCGTTCCGGCGCCCGACTATCCGCTGTGGACGGGTTCGGTATCGCTATCGGGAGGCCGTCCGGTACACTATATTTGCGATGAGGCAAACGAATGGCTCCCCGATCTTGCCGACATCCGCTCCAAGATCACGTCCCGGACCCGCGGCATTGTCGTCATCAATCCGAATAACCCGACCGGGGCTTTGTATCCGACCGAATGTCTGCAGGCAATCGTCGAGATCGCCCGCCAGCACCATCTGATCGTCTTCGCGGATGAGATCTATGACAAGACGCTGTTTGACGGCCACACCCATACCAGCATCGCATCCCTGGCTGACGACTTGCTGTTTATTACCTTTAACGGCCTAAGCAAAAATTACCGTTCGTGCGGATATCGTGCCGGTTGGATGATCGTTTCGGGCGACAAGGGCCATGCGGGTGATTATATAGAAGGGCTGAACATGCTGGCGTCGATGCGTTTGTGCTCGAACACGCCTGGGCAGCTTGCGATCCAGACGGCCCTCGGCGGCTACCAAAGCATTGATGACCTCGTTGCTCCCGGCGGACGGTTATGCCGCCAGCGGGACAGGGCATATGATCTGCTGTCAAAAATTCCCGGTGTGTCGGTCGTTAAACCTAAGGCGGCGCTTTACATGTTCCCGCGACTCGACCCGGAAATGTATCCGATAAATGAC
>JANNGV010000240.1:0-5080 GCA_031404055.1 Chloracidobacterium sp. | reverse complement strand
GCCCGCTAAAACGGCTTTTGCGAGGTTAGGCGAGATCTGGTCCATCGGCATCCAGATCTGGAATTTTCGCTGCTCTTTATTCTCGGCACGGGCCTCGGACAGACGGTATTCGATCATCGATGTCGTCGTCGGATTCTCGCTCTGAAGCCGGGAAATGCTCGGAAACGTTATCAGCTCATACGCCAGCCAAACGACGACGGCACCGACGAAAATCAAAAATAAAACCTTTGTCCAGTACCACATAGATAGAGTATGTCACGGAAACTATCAGCAAATCCGCAACCATGAGCAGCATCTAGATCTGATCCGTAATTTCACGTGCTTGCTTTCATAACGAGGCTATTAACCCAACGGGAAAATCTTGGACATTTTTCCAAAATCCGGTCAATACCAATCTCAAGAGCAAGAACATTTCCAGAAAGCACCTTATTATAACCCGGTACTATTTGTTTGATGCGATTTGAAGGTGAAGTCGCGGGATTGTCGTTTATGTCTTCTGGGTTAGGATACCCTTCAACGATTTTTCGGGTTTGAATTGCGACTTTATCCTCGTAGTAATTCTCGAAGCCTTTATTCGACGAAAATAAAACCGCTTCGAATTCGTATTTCTGAATATATGGCAGAAATCTGTGACTGCCGATATCATCACCGATACTCGTCTCGATGCAGCTAATTCGATCTTCTATATTGTGGATGCGAATACAGTCTGCGCACCTCGGGACGTCATTAGGTATGCGAAAATAATCAACAAACGTACTCAAAACCGTGTTATGACGTTGTCTTAAAAGTAGCTTGGCGTCGCGTTTCAGATGATCGTATTTTACAAATCCGCCTTTGAAACCTGCTTTCGTCGAGATCTTGATTGGAGTTACTTCAACCAAACCTCTCTCGAGAAGGTGTGGTCTGAGTAAATTCTTCACAAACTCTTCCTCGGTCTGACCTTCCACAAGTATATAAAGCGGCTTCATGGCCGGGCTCCAAATACGTTCTTATTCCAAAGATCGCCTACGGTGTAATCGTCAAGCCACTCTTTCAAATCGTCCGAGCGGAGTCGGCGAAACACAGATTGCTCATCGTCTCTATCAACTGTGATTATGTCTTCTGGCTCGAAATTGTCGATAAGACTCACCGATTGTGTCGATACTATTACTTGGCTTCCATTCCCAGCCGCTTGCTTCATCATCGCTGCCAATTTATTTATCGCGAAAGGATGAAGCCCTAGTTCCGGTTCGTCGATTATTATCGTTTTGGGAAGCTTTGGTTGTAATAACAATGTCGTTAAAGCTATGAATCGGAGTGTTCCGTCGGAAATGTCATATGCATTGAAATAATCGTCCGATCCTTTTTCAAGCCAGCGCAACTCGATATGTTCAGCGTTTAACCGGTCCGGTGCGAGATTGAATTTGTTAAAGAACGGTGCAACCGAACGAATTTGGCGTTCAATGTTCTCGAAATCCTGTGGGTGCTTTTCTTGCAAAAAATAGAGATAGGCTGCTAAATTCGACCCGTTTTCTCGAATCTCTCGATTGTCGTTAATTCTACTTGGTTCCATGATCCTCGATAGGACACTCACATCTTGAAAATGATAAACCTTCAGTAAATCGAAATGCTCCATTATGGTGTTAGTTTCGGGGTAATTAAGAACGTACAGGTCTGCTTCGTCTCTGTCGTTTCGTTTGAAGGCTATTTCCCATTCATCATATTTCTTAATGATCGAGTGATTCGTGTTCAAAAGAACTCCTAGTTCCTGAATGTAGCCGCTATTTTTTCCGAAAGTCGGAGCAATGTGAAAGTAAGTAGCGCTCGTATTATTAATGTCGATCAACCCATAAAAGTTCTTGCTTATCTTTCGTCCAAAATGCAAAAAACTATTAATGTTATTTCCTATCAAATTTTGCAGACTGCCGCCGAATAAGCTATTCGGCAGCTTAAAAAACGAAAGAAAATTACTCTTCCCTGCCCCATTTGCACCGATTAAAATATTCATCGGCTTTAATTCGAGATCGAGTTTCCGAATTGACTTAAAGTTTTCTATGATTATGCGTTCGATCATATCTAAAACAAAAGAGTCTCTACCTTGACCAGTTTCCAAGCCAGATTGTAGATAAATAATTGACAACCTGCAAAGTATACTCAATTGTTCTGTAGTATTCTCGAAAATGTCAGGGTTAACACGCTTAGGAGGTCTTGAATCTATTTCCCAATATGGTTATGCTGAGCGTGCATCAATATCTCTATAACTTAAACAATATGGGTCAAAACGATAATGTCGTGGCGGTAGTTCTGGGTGGCGGTGCGGGTTCGAGGCTCTTTCCGCTGACGGGCGAACGTTCAAAACCAGCGGTGCCGCTTGGAGGCAAATATCGTCTGATCGACGTTCCGGTTTCGAACTGTATCAATTCAGACATTACTCAGATATTTGTTCTGACTCAATACAATTCGGCATCGCTCAATCGACATATTTCGCGGACGTACAGATTTTCGAGTTTTTCCTCGGGCTTTGTCGAAGTGCTGGCGGCCGAGCAGACGAAGGACAATCCGGACTGGTTTCAGGGCACCGCCGACGCCGTGCGCCAGATGCTGCCGCATTTGCGTGACTGGCGGGTCGATACGCTTTTGATCTTGTCCGGTGATCATCTTTACAGGATGGATTACCGCAAATTTCTGGCAAGGCACTTCGATACAAACGCGGATTTGACGATATCGGTGGTGCCATGCAACCCGGCGGAGGCCGAGGAGTTTGGCCTGCTCAAGACGGATGAAAAAGGCGCGATAGTCGAATTCAGCGAAAAGCCGAAGGGCGAGGCTCTCGAAGCAATGCGTGTGGATACGATGCAGTTTGGCCTCGACGATGTCGAGGCGGCTAAGCGGCCCTTTCTGGCTTCGATGGGCATATACGTTTTTAACTACGACCGCCTCGTCGAGCTTTTGAAAACGGATACCTCGTGGATAGATTTTGGCCGCGAGATCATTCCGGCGGCTATAGAAAAGCTTAACGTCCAGGCTCATTTTTTCAAGAATTACTGGGAAGATATCGGGACGATCCGCGCTTTTTACGAGGCAAATCTAGACCTTGCGTCGCCGCTTCCGAAGTTTAACTTCTTCGATACCGAAGCGCCTATCTATACACGCACACGTTATCTCCCGCCGTCGAAGCTGCATGGCTGCGACATAGATAATTCGATGGTCAGCGAAGGCTGTATCATGAACGGCGTTTACGCCCGCAATTCGATTATCGGGCTTCGAAGCAGGCTGGATGTCGGCGTCAGGATAGAAGATTCGATAATAATGGGTTCGGATTTCTTCGAATCGATTGAAGAAATACGTTCAAATCTTGAACGCGGCCAGCCACATATCGGAATCGGCGAAAACTCCGTAATCAAACGTGCGATCGTCGACAAAAATGTGCGGATCGGTAAAAACGTGAGGCTGCTTAACAATTCCGGAATTGAATTTAAGGATGATGAGAACGGCTGCTATTACATCCGGGAAGGAATAATAATTGTACCAAAAGGAGCCGTGATTCCGGATGGAACGGAGATATGAGAGTTGGGGAGTAGAGGAGTAAAGGGACCAAGAGCTAATGTCCCAATCCAGTGGTTTCGACCCACAACCCAATTTCATCTTAGCGTTCTCTGCGAAATCTCGGCGATCTCAGCGTTAAAATCTGCTCAAACGCAGAGACTGCTGAGGAAGACGCAGAGACCTTTACTTCTTCGCTACCACATAACTGTCGCGTGCCCGGACTACGACGTTTTCCTGATTTACACGTACTTTTATCCGACGCGAGCTTCCCGGTTCGCCTTCGCTCTTCGGGTAATAACCAAGACTGTAAAACTCGCGCAATTCGCTGGCGATCTTGGCAAAGGCGTTGTTGAGGTTTGTAAATGTCGTCGCAACGTGAACACGCCCGCCGGTCCGAAAGGCGAGTTGGTTTAGGTATTCCTCTGCAAATTCGTATTCTCTGGCAGTAGTTCCCTTCTGGCCGGGCATGCTTATTGGCGGCCGGGATTGCGGAAAAGGGTCCCTGTCCGGATCATTCTGCGGATCGTTTCGCGGATCGTTTCGCGGAATAGTCCGCGGAGACGATTTCGGGTTTGTGCCCGGCAAAGTGATTCCGCCTGGAAAATTTATGTCACTGCCCGGAATCTTGACGCCGCCCGGCATCGGCAGCGGCACTTTGTTTTTCATCGCCTGCACGTCGGCGAAGGTATCGTAGCGAATCGGGTAAATCAGAGCATCGAGTTCCAACGCGTCACGCAGATTGTCAATGTCGTATGACGTTCGGCTGGTCGTATCGACGCCATCGGTAAAAAGGACGATCGCCTTACGGCCCTTAACCGATCTCATCCGTGAGTTAATGGCAAGATCAACTGCTTCGTAAAGGCTCGTGCCGGTTGCGATCTTGGTGCTGCGGATCGCACCGTAAATACGCTTGCGATCATTGGTCGCCTCGCAAAGCATGTGCACCTCCTCGTCAAAAGAGATGACCATTACTTTGTCCTCGGGCCGAAGTTGGTCGATAAACGCGATCGCCGCGTTCTGGATCTCGTCTATCTTAAACGTGGTCGAATAGCTCATGTCCAGAACGAGCGCGACCGTAAAGGGCTGCGCCTCGTTGGTGAAATAAGCTACTTCCTGCTCAATGCTGTCTTCGAATATCGTGAAGTTTTCTTTTACGAGGCCGCCGATGAAGCGGTTCTTGCGGTCGAGAATGCGGACCGGAATCGTTATCAGCTTTGTATCTACCGAGATAACTTCGCCGCTGTCCTCGACGCCGATCGTATCGTCCTCCGGCGTTGGCGTGGGTGTCGGCGTCGGCGTCGCAGAATCGCGTTTATTCAACTTCTCGTTTGATGTCTGCGGCGAAACCTTGCCAGCCTGGCCGCGGACATCGAAAATCCCGCCGCAAAACAGCGCAACCAACAGCAATAGCAAGCATTTGTTCATTTTTCGCACTCGACAGGGCCAATCGAGTATACGATGCTTTAACGCCAGAGAAAAGATGCTCAATCCAGTTACGATTAAGTTCCGGCAAGCTTGTTGTTGTTTTGACCGACTATGTAGCTCGATTTAGCAC
>JANNGV010000239.1:0-3565 GCA_031404055.1 Chloracidobacterium sp. | reverse complement strand
CTCTGGAAATCCTGGAAATATTCGCGCGCTGCCTTTGCATCGTTTCACCTCGATGATTTCCAACATATTCTCAATCAAGGCGTCTTGATTGATGATGATGACAATGAGGACAGAACTTTACTAAGTTATCTTGCAGAAGACGGCCACACCGAAGCCGTTCGGCTTATGTTAGACCACGGTGCTGAAATAAATCATTTGGATATCTATCCGCTCACAGCTTTAGATGGCGCTATTGCGGCAAAACGAACCGACACAGTAGTGCTTCTTCGCGAACGTGGAGCGAAACTGGCTAGCGAATTGGATTGACATTCAGGCCAAGGTCGCCAACGGCGACGAACATTAAAGCTTAGGGTAGAGTGAGCGAAGCGAACGGCACCCTAGGTAGATCGTATAATTCGGTCCGACGCTGAAGGCGTCGAACACCTTGCCTTTGTACGTCGGCATAACGGTTGAAAAGTCGGCGCCGGATGTGCGATTCTGTCGCGGGCATTTCAGTCAGCATCAAATTATGACCGCGATTTTCCAGATCAAAGGTGTTAAATACGAGATCGATCTCGACAACCCGATCGACATCTCGATCCCGTTAAATTTCAATGGCCCGCAGCCGAATGCTTACGGTGTCGAACCGGCATCGTCAAAGCCTGTTGAGGCGGGCGATCTTGTAGGCGATACACGCCTTGGCGGCAGCGTAAATTTCGAGAAATATACATTTATCCCGCACTGCAACGGCACGCATACGGAATGCGTCGGACACATAACCCACGAGCGGATCTCGGTTCGTGATTGTCTGCGGGACGTGTTTATTCCGGCTGTGCTCATATCGGTCTCGCCGGAATGGACGGGCGAGTCGGACGATCTGGTGATAACGCTCGAATCTTTGCAAGCAGCAGCCGCGATGGTTGTGACTCGGCCACCCGCTCGCGCAGGTGGTTCTGACAAAGCTCTGATTGTCCGAACCTTGCCCAACGACGATTCGAAACTCTCTCGTGAGTACGGCGACGTAATTCCTCCATATTTTTCAACCGATGCGATGCATTACATCGTCGAATGCGGCTTCAAACACCTTCTCGTCGATCTGCCTTCAATCGACAGAATCTTTGACGAAGGCAAGCTCGCAAATCACCGGATATTTTGGAGTGTCGAGGAAGGCCGCTTTGAAACCAATGAGAATACAAGGCTGAACAGCACTATCACCGAATTGATATACGTGCCAAACGAACACGCGGACGGTGAATATTTATTAAATCTCCAAATCACCTCATTCGCCGCCGACGCCAGCCCAAGCCGGCCCGTCCTCCTTAAGATTGATCAGCCGCGGATGGACACGGATAAACACAGATAGGAAAGCAATGCAGGGATTTCTGCTTCTATCTGCGTCAATCTGCGTGTATCTGCGGCTAAATTTCCTACTTCACCGCGTGCTCAAGTGCAATTTTCAGGTCAGTGTATTTGAATTCGTAACCCGCATCCAACAACCGCTTCGGTTTTACTCGCGTCGAAGCCAACAACAGGGCATCGCCCATTTCGCCGAACACAAGATTGACGGCGAATTCCGGCAGCGGCAAAAACGTCGGGCGGTACAGCACGCTTCCGAGCGTCTTTGTAAACTCTTCGTTTGTAACAGGATTCGGCGAAGTGACGTTCACCGCTCCGCGCAAGCTTTCGTTTTCCAGTGCAAAATTAATGATCGCGATTACGTCGTCGAGCGACACCCAGCTCATCCATTGCTTGCCGCTGCCGACGACGCCCCCGACACCAAGTTTGAAAGGCGTCAGCATGGTCGCGAGCGCTCCGCCGTCCTTTGACAGCACTATCCCGGTTCGGAGCAAAACCGTGCGGATTCCCATGTCCTCGGCCCGCCGCGATTCGGCTTCCCATTCTTTGCACACCTTCGCAAGAAACGTATCGCCGACAGCGCTCGTCTCGGTCATCTCTGCATCGTCACGGTCACCGTAGAATCCAATCGCCGAACCGGCAATAAAGACTTTCGGCTTCTTTTCAAGACGCGCAAAGGCCTCGATCATCGTCCGCGTCCCGAAAACGCGGCTGTCGCGGATCGCTTTCTTCTTCTCGTCGGTCCACCGCAAGCCGCTGACATTTTCACCCGCAAGATGGATAGCCGCATCGAGGCCTTCAAGCTTCGGCAAATCCGCGTCCGCAAAACCCGTGTCCATGTTCCATTGGATATGCCCGTCATCCTTCGGCTCGCTCCGCGACGCAAGCAGCATCTCGTAACCCTTTTCTTTGAACGACTTTTGAAGCTCCGTTCCGATCAGTCCGCTGGCACCAGTGATAAGTACTTTCATATTATTGGAACGCGGACATTCCTGTCCGCAACTCTTTCAACGGAACTCGGATATTTATGTCCGCTTTTCCGTATTCGCCGAACTAAACTCCCACTCTGACGCGATGCGGCAAAGCCCGGCCTTCACCGGATTGTCTTCAATGTACCAAACGATTTTCTCGAAGTGTTCGCGGTCACGAATATAGCGATCAAAATAGTCAGGCTGCCAAAACCTGCCTGAGCGTTCCAAAACCTTATTAGCTTGATTTGACGTAAAACCCTTGAGGCTTTTCATAATGTACGACAATGAGATAGAGGGTTTTGGTCGCATCAAGATGTGCACATGATTCGGCATGATTACCCATGCAAATAGCTGGAAACTTCTTCCGGCATGAAATGCCAGGGCCTCAACAATTATAGACGCGATTTCGGGCCGTCGAAGAAAACACTGCCCAATTCCGTTGTCCAAATACTCTTCGATCCTCGCACATTTTTCATCATCATAAAAATGATGGAGTTTATCACTGTTCGCCTCGATGCTGAGTGTTTTCAAAAGTCCTTGCGGTAAAGAATCGAAAAGGCGGAATGTCACGAATTGCGACACGTCACCATCGAAGTGCGGGATGTAGCCTCGGGAATGCCAGCCTCTTTGACCTTGTGCCATGTCGTTCACACCGTTCGCGGACAGGAATGTCCGCGTTCCATTCAATTCGTTCGAAGGTCGTTGAGAACAAAATTTACAAGCAGGTTTATCTCGCGTTCCGTCAGTTGATTACGGAAGGGCACCATGCCGTTGCCGCCGTTGGCAATATGGTTGTAAATTTCGCCTGCCGACTTGTATTTGTGTTCGCCTTCGCGAATGTTAGGAACAACGCGCCCGTCGTCCAGCGTTCGGCCATTCGCTTCCGGCCCGTGACAGATCGCACAATTTTGTCGGAATAACGAAGCTTCGTAAGACTTGCTATCCGCGATCACATAGCTTTTTGGCTTCGAATCAAAACAGGCGGCCATCCCAAGGAGAGCAAAGCCCAATATTATCAATGGCTTAACGCGAGAGACCGGCATAATTCACTAAATGAGTTCTTTGAAAAACCTATTTTATCAATCCTGATCGAATCCTTTTGTTCCTCTAATTCGTGCTAGTTCCTCTTTTTCGGTGGTAAAAAAGGGAAACCACGGAACAAGATGAACAAGAAGGAACAAAAGGATTCGATCAGGATTGATAAAATAGGTTTTTCATCTTTGGTTAACGAACGATTATTTCGCTTTGCCCGCTCCTTC
>JANNGV010000238.1:0-4711 GCA_031404055.1 Chloracidobacterium sp. | reverse complement strand
ATGCTGATCGTCGCCCGCACAGGCCGCGAGAAAGAAGTGATCGAGATATTCAATAAATGGGAACTTGATGCGGTTGTAATCGGCAAAGTCGTCGAAGGCAATCGCCTCCGCATCGTTCATCATGGCGTCGTGGAAGCCGATCTTCCCGTGATGGCGTTGACTGACGAAGCTCCGAAGTATAACCGGCCGATGAAGAAAGTCGAGAGTCGAGAGTCGAGAGTCGAGGGAACGCCCCTTCTTGCTCTAGTCTCTCGACTCTCGACTCTCGACTGCAATGACGCCTTGCGTCGATTGCTTGCCTCTCCGAATATATGTTCCAAACATTGGGTTTACGAACAGTATGACAGCATGGTCCGGACGAACACGGCTGTTCTGCCGGGATCTGACGCCGCCGTTATTCGAGTGAAGGAAACACGCCGCGCGGTCGCAATGTGCTTGGACGGAAACGCTCGCTACGTCGCCGTCGATGCAAAGGAAGGAGCGAAACTTGCCGTCGCCGAGTCGGCGCGAAATGTCGTTTGCGTCGGTGCAAAGCCGATTGCCGTGACGAACTGTCTTAATTTCGCGTCGCCCGAACGTCCTGAGGTAATGCAGTCGTTCTCAGATGTTATCGATGGAATCAAGGAAGCATGCGAGTTATTTGAAACGCCTGTCGTGTCCGGCAACGTCTCGTTCTATAACGAAACGGACGGCCGCGGCATTTTACCGACACCGACGATCGGCATGGTCGGATTGATCGAAGACACGAGAAAGATCATCACCCACGGCTTCAAAAACGAAGGCGACTTCATCGCCCTTCTTGGCGTGACAAACAACGACCTTTCAGTCAGCGAATACGCTCAAACGATCCTTGGACTTTCGACCGAGGAATTGATTGAAAGCGGATCAGTGCCAAAGCTCGACCTCGATCTTGAGAAAAAAGTGCATGACACGCTGCTGAGGCTAGCTGACGAAATGCTGCTGAATTCAGCCCATGATTGCTCGGACGGCGGGCTTGCCGTGACAATCGCAGAGTCGTGTTTCTCCTCACTAGACCGGGACGCCACGGGAGCCGAGATCGACCTTGCATCGAATGGACTCTCGCCCGAAGCCCTGCTCTTCGGCGAATCGCCCTCCCGTATCGTTATCAGCTTCACTCCCGATAATTTAGGCACTGTAAAACAAATTGTCGGCGACTGTCCATTTGCCGTGCTCGGCAAAGTTACTGATGACGCACTTAAGATCTCGATAGACGGAGATGAAAGTATCTCATCACCAATCTCGGACCTTGAAGCCTTGTGGGAGACTGCGCTGGAGCGGCAGCTTTCCTAACTCCTCGGAATAGCTGAAAACTGATAGCTGATAAGTGATAATAAGACAGTTTCCGAAATTATCAATTATCAGCTATCACCTATCAGTTATACCGAAGCAGTCATATACTTTATCTAATGTCCGCCGGAGTTTACCTTCACATCCCATTCTGCAAATCGCGTTGTTCCTATTGTGATTTCGCGACCGATGTTTATCGCAGCGATCAGATCGTGGAGCGGTACGTCAACGCTCTCTGTGCCGAGATATCGGGCACAACGGGCGAGACTTTTGCCGTCGACACTATTTATTTCGGCGGCGGTACGCCTTCGCTGCTGGCTCCGGAACAGGTAAAACAGATTCTCGAGACCGTTCACTCGTACTTTGATGTCGCTACCGGTGCCGAAATTACGATGGAAATGAACCCGGCGACAGTTTCGGCAGGAACTTTGTCGGCTTACCTGTCGCTGGGCGTAAATCGTGCGAGCTTTGGCGTACAGACGTTTAATGATCGTGATCTTAAGCTGCTTGCTCGCGGGCATGATGCCGACGATGCCCGGAATACATTCAGGTTGCTGCGTCGCGCGGGCTTCGAGAACATAAGCTTCGATCTTATTGCAGGTCTGCCGGGGCAAACGCTTGACGATTGGCAGAAAAATCTGGACGAAGCAATTGCGATGGAGCCCGAGCATATTTCGCTTTACCTGCTTGAAATTCACGAGGGAACACCGCTGGCGGAGCAGTTGAGATCGGGGCGACGTCCGATGCCTGACGAGGAGCTTGCGGCTGAAATGTACGAGGTGATGGTTGATCGGCTCTCGGTCGCAGATTACGCTCAATACGAAATTTCAAACTTTTCAAAACTGGGTTTTGAATCGCGGCACAATACAAAATACTGGCGGCTGGAACCGGTTTACGGCTTTGGCGTTTCGGCACATTCTTTTGACGGCCTTCAGCGGTACGCGAATGAACGCGATACAGCAGCTTACGTAAAGCGAATCGAGGAATCCTCAACCGCCGAGGTCGCCCGCGAACGGATCGATGCGGCTTCAGAGTTTATTTTTCTGGGATTGCGGCTCAGCGATGGAATCGATCTGCGAGAATATCAGAATCGTTTCGGAGCTGATCTTGAAGATAGATACCGGGACGATTTAAAACGTCTGAACGAGGCCGGGCTTATAGAAATCAAGGCCGGAAATTTAACTTTAACGCAAAAAGGAATGTTATTTTCCAACGAGGTTTTTGCCGTTTTTGTCTGAGCGTAAACGCCGCCGTTAGAATGTTGTCACGGCCGCGACCGACTCCGCGAACGCAGGAACTCCATCACATCAAACGTAATAGTCGCTTCATAACTCGGCGCCGCCGAATTGGGGAATTGCAGGCGCGCTCTTCCTGAAAGTCCGGGTATGCCAAGAGGCGTGGTGACAGAGCCGCCGGCATCGAGAATCTGGAATGACAGGCCGCTGACTCCCGGCACCGGTATGTCACGTCCCTTGATTAGGCCGAAGGCGAGATCACGTGTCTCGCGATTGGCGACGATGGGCGTGATAAGAGCGCCCGCGAAAACTGTTGCCATCGTTACCATGGCGACCCGGTTTGGCACCGACGACGATTCCCATTCGAGGCGCAGAACCCGTACCTGACGCAGTGCCTCGTCATGAGCTCGCCCGACGATTCCCTGGACCGCGGGCAATTGATAGACGGCCTGTGCAACGTCGGACAATTCGCCCGCCCGCGGCACGGCTGGTCCGGCACCTCTTGGAAAGCTTGGTGTTCCCGCAGGCGTTGCGGGAGTCGCGAAAATATTTGACGGCAGCGGCGATGACAATATCGATTCGAAAGTCGGTAAGGTCAAACGCCAATTAGGCTGCGTCATTTCGGCAATGATGCGACGCGCTGTCATCTGGGCTTCCATCTCACCCATCAGGGCAATAATCTCTGGGTCCAGCGTTAACTGAGCGTCAAGCAATCTAATGTTTGGCCGATATCCGAATTCACCCATATAAACCTCCCGTGGCCCGGCTTTCCTTTACGTAGACTCGCCCGCGCCTATTTTGACGACGTTTATGGGAGTAGATTTTGCCATTAATTTAACCCAGATCACGGTTAGAGAGAAATAAAAAAATTATTGGCACTGATCTTCACAATATCAATCTTAATGAGCGATGTTTTAAAGCGGATTTACTTTCAAATGGGTCCGAGCCTCCCATAGCTCGGGAAAAAACTTTTTCGTGAGCGTCGTCATCAAATAACCAACCCCTTCTGATCCGCCGGTGCCCCGTTTCATACCCAGCATTCTTTCTACCATCAAAATATGGTTGTATCGCCACGAGATGATCAATTCGTCATGCTCGATAAGCAGGTCCTGCATATTATAAAGATCGGCGTATTTTTCGGGGACCGATAAGATTTCCACCGTCGCGTTAACCCGATCTTCGTGAGTTTCCGTGGCAAAGCCATTGTTTTTGGTAAATGCCCAAAAGACATCGGCGAGCGACGGGGCGTTAAAGCGATCCGTCAGGCGGGAAAACGCGAATTCGTCGTCCTTAAACGTGTTTAGAATTTTCTCGTCCTTGGCACCCGAAACAAATTCCAGTTCACGAAACTGCATTGATTGAAAACCGCTTGCCGGATTTAGCTTGTCGCGAAATTCGAGAAAGCCGATCGGCGCCATCGATTCGAGCAGATGAATCTGGGTTACGAGAATTTTCTCTATAGAGACCACGCCGCGGAGTGAATGGTTTGCTCGAAACAAACGGCCCTCGTTTATCCAATCCAGCGTAGCGTCGATCTCGTGCAGGATCTGCTTGAACCAAAGTTCGTAGGTCTGGTGAATGATGATGAAAAGCAGTTCGTCGTGGCTGGCAGGATCCGAGAGCGTTTCCTGAAGTTCTATCAGTTCTGGAACTTTTAGATATTTGTTGTATGAAAGTGTCGCGTTTTTTCCGTATTCCTCGGCCATGTAAAAGTGCGGATTAATGTCTAAAATTAAGCCTAATCATCGTTCATCACGCAATTTAAGTCAATTTTTAGCTTATTTTGACCGGAAAATGAGAAAGTTCTTGACAGAAGCGTCAAATGGGGTTAAATTCTCATTCGTCAATCAATAATCAAGCAACAGGCTCTGAAAATCTTGAAGTTTAAGATTTAATATTTGTTTGGAAATGTCCGTATCCAAATTAGATTTTAAACTGCGCACGACAGCACCACCTCACGGCGCTGTTATGGCGTAGTTTTTTGTTTTGCACGTGCTCGTTCGAAGCACATTCTTTTGGTAGAAACTTGTTAATTTTTGAAGTTGGTAGGAGGAATTAAGGAAAATGTCTAAAGCAGTAGGAATGGTTACGGCCTTTTTAATTTATTTTGATCGACAAGAACCGTTAGATCCCGATCTAAATTATTTGAATAAGGCAATAGCCGAACC
>JANNGV010000237.1:0-9218 GCA_031404055.1 Chloracidobacterium sp. | reverse complement strand
TATTTTGGCTTCAGAAATGCAAACTCATCATCTTTACCTGACGCTGATTGTCCGCGAAATAGAACCTTATTCATCACATTACTTGTTGTGGTTGATAGATACTCAAACATAGTAAATTACTTGCTAAAAAAAATAAATTATCCATAAATTTACGGTACCCCGCCTAATCCATAACTGCCCTTCGCCACCATTCTTTAAAAATATTTTGTGTATATTTAAAAAACGCGGCGGGTGGATAAGGTCCTTGGCCGCAAATGAAAACATCGTTTCCCACGGATGCTCAGCAGCGTGCACACTGAAAATCTCGTCAAACCATAGGCACGAATCCGTCATGCCCCAAAAGCGAAACGCGATATAGAAGGCGCAGATCAGAACAATTATTGGGGCGTTAATTTTTCTTGTGATTTCAGTCATTTGCGAGATCTCGAGTGCATAGTTTGGTTTATGCACGGGTGATTGCGAACAGATGAAATGTTTTTACGATGTAATGAGAGAAAGCTTTCCGCATTTCTGCGAGCGGCCGCATTACGGCCCGATCACTGTAAATTCTAAATGCGTTTGAAAATAACCAGCTTTTGAAGATCAATTTAGAATTGGCAATCGAGAATTAAAGCGTGACGCCGTCGCAGAGTTTGCCGTCAATGCTCGTATAAAAGAGCGTCACTTCCTTGAACGTATCGGTATCGCGACAATACGAAAGACAGCGGTCGTAAGGCTTAGAGTAGATGTGCACGCTAACCGCGCGTTCGCCAAATTCAGGCAAATTAAGTATTTGATGTACCGGCTCTTCAAGTTCGACCTTGGCGGCAAGGCAGTCGGAAAGATCGAACGTGTCGGTTTCTATAAGCTTACAATAGCCCCGGGCATCATCGATCTCGGCGATGGCAAAATTCTGCCCGCGAAGCTTGCCGACAGGAACCGTCATCCAGCATCGCTGCTCGGAATGATTGTGTACGCGCGAAGCCTGGCCGCGTTCCCAACAGATAGCCATCATCTCAAACCTGGCGTCTTTGTATATAAGATTGCGGGTGTAGCATCGATTGCTCCAATGAAAATATTTCGTGATCGAATCGACATCAACTGGATTAGAACTCAGAAAATCGTATACCGTGTCACAAACGAATTCCGCATCCGGAATTGCCGTCAGGCCACTGATTAAGTTGTTGACCGGCACTTTTTGCATTCTGGGTAATTGATTGTGACTTGCTAGCCTGTCGCTAATTCTCTTGCGCCTTCTTTAAAAAGTCAACAAACTCCGCAACGTTTCGCGTTAATCCGGGGAACGTCGCAACCGTTTTCCCGTCGGCGTCGACGACCGCGTAAAATGGCAATGCTACCGTACCGAACCTATCTTGCTCCATTTGCTGCTGTTTTTCGTAAATTTCACCTTCGCCATCTGTGTAAAGAGACGAGAGGACAAACTTTTTCAATTCGGCTTCGACTTCCGGCTTGACAAAAACATTCGCCTCCATCCAACGGCAGTTGGTGCAGGTGTAGCCGGTAAAATCAATGAACACACGCCTGTTCTCCGCCTTGGCTTTTTCGACGGCGCTTTCGTAATCATTTTTGATCCATTGCAGCTTTTCCTCGCCGCTGCCGAACATTCTCGAGGAGTTATTGCTAAGATCGGGCGGAAGAAATGCTTCAAGCTCACCGAGTTTTGCACCGAATAACCCTGTGATTAGATAAAAGCTGACCGCGAGACTTATGACGGCGGCCGTCAAGCGTAACGCACCGATGCGTTCGGGCTTAGAATCATGCGAAAGCTGAAACTTTCCGAGCAGGTAAACCGCCAGTATTATCGCGATCGCTATCCAGACCGCGAGAACAACATCGCGAGTGAAAATACCCCACTTCCAGACAAGATCGACATTAGAAATAAACTTCATCGCGGCGGCAACCTCAAGAAAGCCCATTGCAACTTTTACCGAATTCATCCAACCACCCGCACGCGGCAATTGCGATGCCCATTGCGGAACTAAGGCGAGAATGAAAAACGGCAACGCGAACACGGTCGAAAACGCGAGCATTCCGACAAGAGGCCTTTGCCAATCACCCTGCGACGCCGAAACCAGAATGGTGCCGACAAAGGGCGACGTGCAAGTAAAGGACGTTAGTGTAAAAGTCAGCCCCATCAGCAAGGCACCGATAATGCCACTGCCCTCGCCTTCGTGCGAGCGCGTTAGTCCGTCAAGCTTCGTCAATATGCCGGTCGGGATCGTGATCTCGTACGCGCCAAATAGGTTAAAAGCAAAGAACAGAAAAATCCCCGTGATCAGCAAATTGATCCACGGATTTGCCGCGAAAAGATTTATTCCTGCCGCCCCCACAAAAATAGCGAGAAGCATTCCGAGCAGCGTGAATGTCGCGATTATGCCGACGGAGTAAATGCTTGCAAGTTTTACAGCTTTGGATCGGTTTCCGGATGAATGGTTCGTAAAATACGACACCGTGATCGGAATCATCGGGAAGACGCAAGGAGTCAGCAGCGACAATGCCCCGAGCGTTGCGGCAAGCCATAAGAAAGACCACAGATCTGACGGCTGCTGGCTGTTAGCAGGTGGCGGTGATACGGGTTGCTTTGTGCTGACGGCTGATTGCTGACCGCCAACCGCTGCCTTTTTTACATCCTCCTCACCAGTGAACGAAACTCGCTTTGTTCTTGGCGGAAGGCAGAATGAATCGTTGCAAAGCTGGTATCGAACATCTACGGCGAAATCGGCATCCGACGCTTCGGCTGTGGCTTTTAGCGTCAGCTCAAGTGCAACCCGGTCCTCAAAATACTTCGTTTCAAGCGGTTTACCGTCGACAATGAAGTTCGGATCGGGCGCCGTTTTAGGATTCGGTGACCGTACTGTTCCAACTAACTCAAATGGACGACCCTCCGCTACTTTTATAGTAGTGGCTATCGGGCCTCCCGCTTGCTGATCCAATGCATAGAGGTGCCAGCCAGGCTCTATCTCAGCCTTAAGGATTATATTTACCGCTTCGCCGGATTTTAGGCTTCGTCCTTTTGTCTCTGATTCCAGGGTCCATTTCGCGGGATTTTGTGCAAACGCCCCCAAAGGCAGCAGGAGAAACAACAAACCGAGTTTTTGGTAGAATTTTCGCATAACTCAAACTAATCTTATTATTACGGGCGTCATTCGACAATAGCGGCAAAACCAAAAAGTGTTTTGCACAAACAGTCATATCTTTATTATAATTATACCCTTACGACGACATTCTATTTCCAGCCGACTAGTACTACGGAGGATTTGATCTTGGCAAAGACAGCTACAAGCCCGAAAACGGAACCAATTGCAAAAAACGTCTCTGGCAACGGAACGAAAAAGACGGCCGCAAAAACCGAAATAAAGAACGGCGGGCAGGATTTTGCATTGGTCGAACTTGCCCACGCCGAATATCTTAAACGCCGTAAATCGCAGCTTGAATCGATAAAAAAGACCGACAAGAAATTGCTTCGTGAGATGCTGTATCAAATGGTCCTTGGCCGAAGGTTTGAGGAAAAATGCGCCGAAGTTTATCGAATGGGCAAGATTGGCGGGTTTTGCCATCTTTACATCGGTCAGGAAGCAATCGCTGTCGGCTCTATGATGGCTCTGAAACCTTCCGATATGGTCATCACGGCCTATCGCGATCATGTACAGGCGATGGTGAAAGGCATGACGCCGGAGTCTGTAATGGCGGAACTCTACGGCAAAGAAGGCGGCTGTGTAAAAGGCAAGGGCGGCTCGATGCACATGTTCTCGAAGGAGCTTGAATTCTACGGCGGGCACGGCATTGTCGGCGGGCAGATAGGCGTCGGGACGGGAATGGCATACGCGGCTAAATATAAGGAATCAGGCCAGGTTACGCTCTGCTTTTTTGGCGAAGCAGCCGTTAATCAAGGCATGTTTCACGAATCGCTAAACATGGCCCAGCTTTGGAAACTTCCCTGCATCTACATTTGCGAAAACAACCAGTACGGCATGGGAACATCGCAGGAACGGGCCATGAGCACGCGGAACATCGCCAAGAAGGCCGAGGCGTTTGAGATGGCAAATGAGTTTGTCGATGGAATGGATGTGATGGCCGTCCGCGATGCGACCCTGCGGGCAATCGAGCGTGCGCGAAAGGATGGCTCGCCTACATTGCTGGAAATACGCGCGTATAGATTTATGGGGCATTCGATGTCCGATCCGGGTAATTATCGAACACGTGACGAGATAAGAAAATATCAGGAACGCGACCCGATCGTCTTATTCAAGGATAGTTTGAAGGAATCGAAAGTGCTCAGCGATAAGGATTTCGAGAAGATTGAAGCAGACGCAATGGCAGCGGTTGAACGAGCCGTACAGTTCGCGGACGAAAGCCCCTATCCGCAAGAAAGTGAGCTTTTGACTGATGTATACGCTTAGAATAGCTATCGTTTAGAAACGGGCTTTGCCCGCTTCTGCTAATTACGGGCGGGGCTTTGCCCGCCTCTAAACGAATTTTTACTTATGGCATTATTGACTATTCGCGACGCTTTGAACCAAGCTCTGCGTGAAGAACTTTTAAGAGACGAAAATGTCTTCGTAATGGGCGAAGAGGTTGCCGAATACGACGGAGCCTACAAGGTGACACGCGGGTTGTGGAAGGAGTTTGGCGACAAGCGTGTGGTCGATACGCCCATCACCGAGCTCGGCTTTGCGGCGGTCGGCGTCGGTGCCGCGATGGCGGGTTTGCGGCCGGTGATCGAGTTTATGACGTGGAATTTTTCGGTCCTTGCGGCCGACCAGATCATCAACCATGCGGCAAAAATGCTCTACATGTCCGGCGGGCAGTTCAAAGTACCGATTGTTTTTCGTGGCCCGAATGGGTCTGCGTATCAGGTTTCGTCCCAGCATTCGCAGTCTTTCGAGGCGTTTTACGCAAATTTTCCGGGCTTGAAAGTCGTCATGCCATCGACCGCGGCGGACGCGAAAGGCTTGCTGAAATCATCGATACGCGACAACAACCCGGTGCTTTTTCTTGAACAGGAACGCATGTACGGACTAAAAGGCGAAGTTCCCGAAGACGACGATTTCACCATCCCGCTCGGTGTCGCCGATGTTAAACGCGAAGGAACAGATTGCACGATCGTCGCCCGTTCTATGACGGTGCCGCTGGCCTTGCAAGCCGCCGAAAAGATGCGCGAGGAGTTTGACGTGTCGGTCGAGGTCATCGACCCGAGAACGATAAAGCCGCTCGATATTGACACGATCATCAATTCGGTAAAGAAAACGAACCGGCTCGTCATCGCCGAGGAATCGCACTATTTCGCCAGCGTCGGTGCCGAGATCTCGCACACGATAATGGAACACGCTTTCGATTACCTAGACGCCCCGGTCAAACGCGTTTCGACCGCCGAAGCCCCGATGCCGTATGCGAAAAACCTCGAAGCGTTGTCGCTGCCGGATGTGGCGAAGATAGTCGCGGCGGTGAAGGAAGTCTGTTATCTCTAGGGCAGAAACCCTCCCTTACGGTCAGCTTCTGCGAGGCAGTTGATGGACAAGAAAGCTGAAAAATTGAAGTACAAAGCATCCCGGCGGCCGATGGGCGTTTTTCTTATCCGCAATCTGGTGAACGATAAGATTTTTGTCGGCTCGACGATGAATCTCGACGCGATGTTTAATCGTATTCGATTCCAGCTTTACGCCGGAGCGCATCCCACAAAAAGTCTCGAAGCTGACTGGAAGCAACTGGGTGCGGGAAAATTTGAATTCGAGGTTCTTGAGGAAGTCTTTCCGCGTGAAGACGCGAATTACGATTATGCCGCCGATCTCGAAACGCTCGAAGATCTTTGGCTCGAAAAGCTCCAACCGTACGGCGACAAGGGTTACAACGAACCGAAAAAGACTAGCGAAGAGCGTTTGCGGATTATCGCCGCTAACCGGAAAGTATAGTGCAGAAGCCCATCTTAGTTAGGGCAAACTATTTTATGGCCGAAAAATTCTTAATGCCGAAGCTTTCACCGACGATGGAGGAGGGTCAGATCTCGCGGTGGGTGAAAAACGAGGGTGACGCGTTCGACGCAAACGAAACGCTCGCCGAAGTCGATACCGACAAGGCGACAATGGAAATGACCGCGCTGTCGGCCGGCACGCTTTTGAAAATCCTAAAGGGTGCAGGGGAAACTGCCGCTCTTGGCGAAGCAATCGCTATTACAGGCAAAGCAGGCGAGGATATTTCGTCGCTATTGAAAGAAGCTTCCACGAATGGCGGGACAGCCGCAAAACATTCAGAACCGCCTGCTTCAGCGGGTGGTGGAAACGCGGCAAAATCAGCCACGGAGGACAAAGAGAAGGATCCAGCGAAAGCGGAAACGCAACCTGCAACTAAGGAAAGTGCCATTACCGCGACTCCTCAATCCGGAGTCCAGGCCCGGCAATCGGAAGGTAACGGACGCATGATCGTCTCGCCTATCGCCGCGCGCATGGCTGCGGACAATGGTGTTGACCTTCGCTCGATCACAGGCAGCGGGCCGAACGGACGCATTATCAAGCGCGATATCGAAGCAGCTATTGAGTCCGGAGTCCAAGGTCCAACGTCCAAAGAAGCAAAGCAGTTTACGCCATCGACTATCTTTGGTGCGTCGCCGTTCCGCGAAGAGAGCACATCCAAAATGCGGCAGATTATTGCCAGCCGCCTTGCCGAATCCATCGGTCCGATCCCGACGTTTTATCTTACGGTCGAGATCGAAATGGACAACGCCGTCGCGATGCGCAAGCAGATAAACACCAATCTCGATGACGATTCGAAGATCAGCGTCAACGACATTATCGTCAAGGTCGCTGCGATGTCACTGATGAAGCACGCCTTCGTCAATGCCTCGTACCAGGACAAGACCATCAAATTTTACGAGCAGGCTGACATCGGTGTTGCCGTTGCAATCGATGAGGGCCTGATAACGCCGGTTGTCCGCGGGGCCAATCTTAAAGGTTTCGCCGAGATATCCGCGGAGATCAAAGATCTGGCCGCTAAGGCAAAGGCCAAAAAGCTTCAGCCCGAAGAGTACACTGGTGCGACGTTCTCGATCAGCAACCTCGGCATGATGGGAATCAAGGAATTCACCGCGATCATAAACCCGCCCGAGGCAGCGATAATCGCCGTCGGCGGTGCGAATGCCACACCTGTCGTCCGTGACGGCGAGATCATCGTCCGCAGCATCATGAACGTCACAATGTCCTGCGACCACCGCGTCATTGATGGAGCAACGGGAGCAAAGTTCCTCCAGACGTTCAAACAGATGCTCGAAACTCCGGCGATGATGTTGTTGTAAGCCCTAAATCCTCGTTGGAGTTCCGCCGATTCTGTGACATAAACTGCTTTTCGCCGCTAAAACAGAAACTCCAAACATGCTCGCCAACGCTCGTGATAAAACCTGTGCTCCGTATTTAGCCCTTATCGCGGTGCAACTGTCCTTCGGTTCGCTTCCGGTGGTCGGCAAAGCAGTCCTAACAGTCATCCCGGCGGTCGCACTAGTCGGGTTTCGCATCGGTATTACGGCGTTCATCCTTTTTCTTTTTCAGCGGCTGCGCGGCAATCTAAGGCTTGAACACCGCGGCGATTATTGGCGTCTGGCTTTGCTAAGCGTTTTTGGCGTTACTGTAATCCTGCTGCTTTTTGTCGGCGGGCTATCGCTGACAAAGGCTTCCAACACCTCGCTGCTCGCGGTTACTATACCCATATTTACTTTGTCGATAGGTGCGTTTCTCGGGGTTGAAAGGCTTCGTTCGTTGAAAATTGCTGGAATTGTCCTGGCCGCGATCGGAGTGATCCTGCTTATCGATCCGCGAAATGCCTCATTTTCTTCTCAAACAACCTTGGGAGATGTGATGATCATCCTCAATTCCCTCTCGTACGCCATCTACGTGGCTACTTCAAAAGACATTCTCCTGCGGAACGGAGCGATGAAATCAATAACCTGGATCTTTCTGTTTTCCTCGATGATCTGCGTGCCGCTTGGACTTTATTCGCTTTCGAGCATCGATATTATCTCAGTGGAACCCTTGATTTGGGCCCTAGTGCTTTACGCCGCAGTAATCGCAACAGCGGTTCCGTATCTATCAAACGCCTGGGCACTTGCCCGCGTGAACCCCTCGACGGTGGCGGTATTCGTCTACCTTCAGCCGGTCATCGGATTTCTGATGGCGGTCGTATTTTTGGGCGAGCATGTCAGCGTTAATTTTATCGCGGCCGCCGCGTTGATCTTCGCCGGTGTTTATCTCGTGACTAAAAAAATCAAGGCGATCTGAAACTAATTCTTGCTATTGCCGTAGTTTTATCGTCTAATTCCCGGTAAAGCTATGGCTACGCACATCACTCAGATCGACGACAGCGAGCACCGGACAACGATCCTGCGAGTTGAAGGAGAAATGATGCTCGATGATGCCCTTCTGCTTGAACGTATCGCCTCGGACATTCAGACCGAACTGGACACATCTGTAACCATCGATCTTGCCGAGCTTGATTTTCTTGACAGCGACTCTGCCGCGGTATTGAGACGAATCGACAGCCGGGTCGGATTCCGAATCCAGGGAATCGAAACTTTCCTCCAAACCGCTGTAAACGCCGCCGAGAGAAACGCCGGATAGTAGCCGCACCTGACTTTTTTCCGAAAACAATTTACATTGTAGGTGATGAAAACAAGCGAAATAGCCGAATTCGTTGGCGGCGAACTGCATGGCAACGGTGATATCGAGATCACGTCTGTCGGAAGCATTGGGGACGCTAAAAACGGTCAGATCGCTTTTTTTGAAAAGCTCTCGGATATGCCCGCAAACGGAGCGTCTTGTGTTATCGTTCCAGCCGGATTCACAGATACGCAGGCAGAAACAGGACTGGTAGGAAGTGTGTCCCTTATAGGCTCAAGCAGCCCTAAACTGGCATTCGCCCGCATTGCCAGCGTCCTTCACCCACAAAAATCCCGAAGTCCTGAAATTCACCCGACCGCCGTCATATCGCCGAGTGCCCGGATCGGTTCGCGTGTTTTTATCGGTGCATTTGCATTCGTTGGTGACGGTTCGAAAATCGGTGATGGAACACAGCTTAGAGCTGGGGCAAAGGTCGGCGATAACGTGAATATAGGCCTTAATTGTGTATTGCATCCCAATATATTTATTGAAGATGGATGTATCGTTGGTGATGGCGTGATTTTACATGCCGGGGTCGTAATCGGTGCCGACGGTTTTGGATATGTTAGAGACGCTCCT
>JANNGV010000236.1:0-3199 GCA_031404055.1 Chloracidobacterium sp. | reverse complement strand
CTTCGGGGCAAAGCGAATGAGAAAAGGCGTTGCAATCATCGAAATGATCGAGGCGGCGAGAAAGCTTTGGTAGTCGCCGTCCGGCAACAGGTCCACCCCGCGACCGACCTTTGCCAAAATAAAGGAAAATTCACCGATCTGCGCGAGGCCCAATGCCGTGATCGTCGCCACCCGCTGCGGGAATCCGAGCAGGCGAATTATCGCCCAAATGATAAACGCCTTGCCGGCTACAAGCGTAATAACAAGCACCAGAACGCCGCCGAGATTTGTCCAAAGCATCGCGAGAGAAAGCAGCATTCCGATCGAAACAAAGAACACGCTGTTAAAAATATCGCGAAACGGCAGCACGTCAGCCGTGACCTGATGGCTGTAATCGGTATCGGCGAGGACGACACCGGCGATGAAGGCGCCTAGCGCCAGCGACAGGCCGAATTGCGATGTCACCCACGAAAGGCCGAGGCACATCAAGACGACGGTTAGCAGGAAAACTTCGGGGCTGCGGAGCCGGACGACCTGTTTGAGAAGCTTTGGGATAAAGAACCACGCGGCAACGACTATCAGCACAAGAGCGAGCAGCGATCCGCCGAGATTAAGGATTATCGATGTAAGCGAAACGACATCCTGACCGGCGAGCAGCGGCACCATAAGCATCATAAAAACTATGCTGATGTCCTGGAACAGTAGGATGCCGACCCCGGCCCGGCCGTGCGGCGAATCTACCTCATTGCGTTCGACGTAGGTTTTTAGAACGATCGCCGTGCTTGAAAGGGCGACAAGAAAGCCAAAAAATATCGCCTGTCCGACACCTCGGCCAAATAAAACTGCTGCCCCGGTCACCGCTCCGATAGTGACCAATACTTGCAGCCCGCCGCCAAGCAATACCAGCCGTTTCATCTCGCGCAAACGCCGCAGTGAGAATTCGAGGCCGATCGTAAACAACAGAAGCATTACGCCGACCTCGGCCAGCATTTCAATACCTTCAAGCTCCTTTACAAGTCCGAGTCCGTACGGGCCGATGACCATTCCGGTCAGCATCAGGCCGACAAGCAGCGGTAATTTCAGCCGCATGCAAAGAAATGCCACCGGCACCGAGACGAGTAAAATTATGAGCAGGTCGCTGAATAATGCGGGTGTATGCATTGGGTTACTGTCCTCGTTAGGTACGACTGAGATAAGGAGTTAATTTTGTTCGGTCGACGGCAAAAACAATGTTTCTCTTTGTTCCTCTTATTCCTCTTTTTCCTCTTGTTCCGTGGTAGAAGAAATTCGACCACGGAATAAAAAGAACGATGAAGGAGTAAGAGGATCTTGCGATGATAATAATTTCACGCCGCGACGCCCTACCAATAGTTCTGCCCAAATAAGAATACAAGTAAATTGCCGGCCTGAAAAAGTCGCGCGGCTAAAACTTTTAGCTGGAGCCTTTGATTTTCGATCAGTTTGAGGTGAGAATATACAGGCTTTAACCGTTCGCCGGAGGCTGATGAATGAAACTACTTTTGTCTTTTGGATTGATGGCTTTTGCACTCGCATTTTGCAATCTCGGCGATAGGCTGAAATCGCTTTCGGGATCGTCAAATTCGGAGTCGAACTCCTCTTCGAACAGTCCGTCAAAAACTTCCACGACCAGCGGAGACGCCGAAAAGCCGAAACTCACAACCGCACAGCAAAAGATTTCGGACGATGCGGCCGAGGTAAAATGGGACGATCAGGGAATTTCGTGGCGGCTGCCTGCGGGGTGGAAAAAGACCGATATGAAAAAGGAATCAGCCCTTTTCAGCTCATCCGACGGAGCATTTCTTATCCCGACCATCTCGATCATGCCGGATGACTTCCCTTCCGACATCAGCTTAAAAGCAACCTACGACAGCGCGTTGCAGCAGATGAAGAACGGCAAATATGAAACTGTTCGTTATGTGGAAATAGATGGTGTGAAGGGCGTGGAATGGTTTGAAACTATGCCCGAAGATAAGTCGGGGCCACGGCGGCATCAATGGATAGCATTCCGCAACTATCTTGGACAAAACCAGCAGTTGAACATGATGCTTTCGACCAAGGGCTCAAGCTTCGATAAGCACCGCGACGATTTTCCGGCGATCATGTATTCGATGAAAATCGGGAAATAGTGGGGGGTCTTTTCCGGTAGGCTTATTTGACCGCAAAAGAAGTAAAGAAAAGCTAAAGGAAAAAGAATTTTGCCTGATTTCGCTCTCTTCTCAGAAAGCTGTTTTAGGCTCCGACTGCTTTTTGAAAGGCCCGCAAGGCGGCTGCGGTATCAAAAAACTCGTTGAAGTTGGTCATTTTGCCGTCCTTGACGGTAAAGATGTGCACCCATTCGGTGGAATAATGCCGACCGGTTGCCAGCACCGTGGATGTCGATCTGCCTAAAACGACGACCTTATCGCCCTGCGCAATAAACTCCCGCGCTTCAAAATCGGTGATTTCTTCGGTAGCCGACAGCAGATTGAAAAAATCCCCTAATGACTCACGGCCATGCCAGGAACCCGCGAATGGGGCATTCTCAATCTCCGGCACGTTCCAATCAATGTCCTGCGAGCATAGATCCAGCAGGCCGGGAATGTCGCCGCTTTCAAATTTTTCGTAACCCTCCTGAACAGTGCGCGTATTTGCCTCTTCGTCCATTTTTTCCCCATCAACGGCTTCGTTCGAAGCCGGAAGATTTGAAACGTGAGGAGTGTTGAATTAATGAAGGGGATTATAGAACACTTTTTGTGAAGTGCAAAGCATTTTTTACAATCCAAATCCGAGGTATCTTAGGACCGGTGCTGATGGCGTAGTTTTTGGCGGCCCCGACCGAGTATCCGAATGGAGTAGGCGGAGTTTGCGACGGCAAAACGACTTTTCAGCCGTGATGTATGCCGTGAAGATAGCAAGATACGCCCGATTATTTATTTTCTATTTACGGCCCTCACCCGCAATAAGTTTTAATACACTTCTTTGTGCGTACCGATGTCGACAAACACAACTTTTTCTTTATCGGCAAAGTAGAAAACAACTCGCAAATCGTATTCGATGCTGAAACTCCAATATTCTTTGACTTCGGTCTTGGCCTTGGCCAGGTCGCCCAGCGGGTCGCCCGGCACGGCCGGTTTGGCGGTTTTGGCAGGGGCTGATGCGGCGCCCTTGGGCGCGATGGCGATGGGGGGAGCGGCGGGCTCGGGTGGCGTGACGTTGCTTA
>JANNGV010000235.1:0-9053 GCA_031404055.1 Chloracidobacterium sp. | reverse complement strand
GCGTCGATGCGTGGCATAGAAAGGCTGAGGGCAAGACGGCGATTGATTACGGCTTTCATCTCATCACGACCGAGTTTGAGGACGGTGACGAGAAGGAAATGTATAAGCTGATGGATGAGGGCATCACGTCGTTCAAGCTTTTTATGGCCTATCCCGGCGTGTTTTTAGCCGATGACGCGACGATCTTTCGGGCGATTTCGGCTGCGGGAGCCCGCGGCGGGTTGATCTGTATGCACGCGGAGAACGGAATTGTCATCAACGAGATAATCAAGCGTTTTTTGAAAGACGGCCGCACTGCACCGAAGTATCATGCTCTGACTCGGCCAACCATAGCCGAGGCCGAGGGCGTTCACCGTGCCATCGCCATTGCCGAAATGGCCGAGTCACCGGTTTACATCGTCCACTTGAGCTGTACCGATGCTCTAAATCAGGTGCGGCAGGCACGCGACCGCGGCATTCCCGCATTTGCCGAGACGTGTCCGCAATATCTTTTCCACTCGATTGACGATTACGGCGACGGCTGGGACGGTGCAAAATACGTGATGACGCCACCTTTGCGTGAAAAGCACAATCACGACGAGCTTTGGAAAGGTCTGAAAATGGATGATCTGCAAGTGATCTCGACCGACCATTGCCCGTTTTGTATGAAGGAGCAAAAGGAGCTTGGCAAAGATGATTTCTCAAAGATACCGAACGGAGCTCCCGGCGTCGAAAACCGAATGTCGCTAATCTACAATGGCGGGGTTGTCGAGAATAGAATTTCTTTGAACCGCTTTGTCGAACTCACCTCGACCGCCGCCGCGAAAATGTTCGGCCTGTTTCCCAAGAAAGGCACGATAGCCGTCGGGTCCGACGCCGATATTGTCATCTTCGACCCGGAAAAAGAACATACCTTCGGCGTTGCAAACGAGCATATGAACGTCGATTATTCTTCGTATGAAGGCTGGAAGGTAAAGGGCAAAGTCGAGACTGTTCTATCACGCGGCAAAATCGTGATCGAAAACGGTGAGCACAAAGGAAAAGCAGGCGACGGACAATTTTTGAAACGCGGAACATGCGTTAATTTGTAAAGCGGCTGTCAGCCATGTTGAACCATTTAACTTATGAAGCGATGCCCTGAATGCAGGCGAGACTATTACGATGACACACTTGGTTTCTGTCTAGATGATGGCTCGCGGTTGCTCGACGGGCCTGTAATGGCTAAGCCGAAGAGGGTCGCGTTGCCAAATTTTCGGAGTTCCGACGAAGCGAAGACCGCGATTTTTCGAAATATTGTAGACTCGCAGATCGATACCTATAATTCGATTGCAGTACTGCCTTTCATGAACATAAGTGCCGACCCTGAAAATGAGTATTTCTGCGACGGCCTTGCCGAAGAACTGCTCAATGCACTGGCGAAGATCGACAACCTTAAGGTGGCGGCCCGCACATCCGCGTTTTCCTTCAAAGGCAAAAATAGGGACATTGGCGAAATCGGCGATGCCTTGGGCGTTAGAAATGTTCTGGAGGGCAGCGTTAGAAAATCCGGGAATCGCCTCCGAATTTCAGTTCAGCTTGCGAACGCCGCCGACGGGTATCATTTGTGGTCCGAACGCTATGATCGCGAGATGCAGGACATTTTCGATGTGCAGGACGAGATCACGCTCGCAATTGTTGATGCTCTCAAGCTGAAATTATTCGGTGATGAAAAATCGGCAATGTTAAAAAAAGGAACCGATGACGCCGAAGCCTACGAGCTTTACCTGCGGGGCCGTTTTTTGTGGAACAAGCGAACACCGGCCGACTTCACAAAAGCCATAGAATACTTCGAGCAGGCGATCTCGATCGATCCCGGCTACGCTTTGGCTTATTCGGGGCTGGCCGACTGCCATGCCTTTCTTGGATATTCCGAAGTTTTTTCGCCCGCCGTGATCGCGCCCAAAACGCGGGCCGCAGCATTGAAGGCTTTTGAACTCGACGCCACGCTTGCCGAATCTCATGCTTCCATGGCGATGTACAAGGCGTTTTACGAATTTGATCAGCAAGGTGCTGAAGACAGTCTCCTCACTGCGATACGCCTCAATCCAAATTCTTCGTCGGCTCATTACTGGTATTGTTCGCTGCTTGCTTCGCAGGGGCGATTTGATGAATCAGGCGAACAAGGAAGAATAGCTATGGAACTGGACCCGCTGTCTCCGATAGTAAACGGAAATGCCGCGAGATGCCTATGCCATGCACGCCAATACGACGAGGCGATCGAGCTATCGCTCAAAAGCCTCGCAATTGCCCCTGACTTTTTCTTCACTTTTTGGGTGCTCGGTGTTGCATACGGACAAACCGGAAAACTCGACGACGGAATAGAGAATTTGCGACAAGCGGCTTCAATGAGCGGGATTTTGCCGATGAAAGCAGATCTTGGGGTTGCCCTTGCGACGGCAGGCCAGGCCGGCGAGGCGCGAGCGATGCTTGACGGCTTTGTGGAGCTATCAAAAAATCGATATGTCTCGCCGCTTTGCATCTCGAAAATAAATATTGCATTGGGCGAGACAGCACTGGGCCTCGAATGGCTCGAAAAGGCGTACGACGACCGTTCCATCGGCCTGATGTGGCTTGGGACTGAACCTGTCTTCGATTCAATTCGTACAGAACTGGTTTTTCAGGATATTTCGCGACGAATCGGTTTGCCCGAATTCTAAATTAAGATTTCAACTAGGTAAGCGTCACGGATACGGAAATTAATCACGAAGACTGCCCGTTAAATTGAAACGAAAATTGCAAAACCCATGATCATCCGACTCGCCGAAAGAGAATTAAGAACCAAGTTTGGAAACTATTCAGAGGTTCTTTATTACGAGGGCCAGTCAGAATCCATCGCGCTTGTTATGGGCAGTGTGGAAAACGGAGAAAATGTTCTCTGCCGTATGCATTCAAGCTGCATTTCGGCTCACGTTTTTAACAGCGTCGAATGCGAGTGCCGCGAGGAAATGGAAGCATCGCAGGCGTTGATAGAACAGGCGGGCAAAGGCGTGATTATCTGGCTCGATCAGGAAGGTAAGGGTAACGGGCATCTTGCGTTGATGAAGAGTATTCCGTTTAAGAAAGCGGGCCTGAGTCAGGGCGAGGCATATATAAAAGCAGGATACGAAGCCGATGCCAGAACCTTTAGGCCGGCGGCTGAGATTTTGAATGAGCTAAAAATTAAGTCCGTTGTTTTGCTTACAAACAATCCCGAAAAAGCAGAAGATCTGCGACGGGCGTCGATAATTGTTTCTGAAACACGACCGATAACCAAAGCACGTTAGGCAGCCGTGAAACCGCCGTCGATCATGTGAATTGATCCCGTGCAGTATGATGATTCGTCGCTTGCGAGAAACAGGGCGAGGTTGGCGACCTCTTCGTTCGTTCCGTATCGCTGCATCGGTATTTTCGAAATAATGAAGTCGTGGGCCTCCGCCGTGTCTTCGGGATTAAATTGCGACTCGAGTGAACGGATCATGCGGTTATCGATGGGGCCGGGCCCGATCGCATTTACTCGAACACCGAAAGGTGCCAATTCAAGTGCCGCAGTTTTTACCAGGCCATAAACGGCGTGTTTGCTGGCGATATAAGGCGCCATGGTTGGCGAGCCGATCATCCCGGCGATCGAAGAGATCGCAATGATTGAGCCGCCGCCGCGTTTTTTCATCGGCTCGACGCAGTATTTCATCGATAACCATACGCCGATGACGTTCGTTCGGAGCACGCTTTCAAATTCTTTGACAGACAGACTTTCGATCGGCGCGAAATTGCCCTCGGTGCCTGCGTTAGCTAAAAGAATGTCCACGCCGCCAAATGCTTTGACCGCGGCATCAACCGCCGCCGCCGTCGCTTCTTCATCTGCCGCATTGGCAACGAAAGCACTCACTCTGCCTTCGACTCCGAGCCGCGCACGTGTCGCCTTCAGCTTTTCCGACGAACGTCCGACAAGCATTACGTTCGCACCTTCTTCAAGGAAACGCTTTGCCGTGGCTTCGCCGATGCCGCCGGTTGCACCGGTGATAATAGCTACTTTTCCATCTAGTCTTTTTTTGGACTGCTGAGTCATTTGCCTCTCCTGTTAAAAATGCGCCGGCTAAACCGGCGCGTATCCGTTCAACGCCTCGGCTCCAGAATGATCTCCCGAGCTATCCGGTCTTGAAGAACTTCACGTATCTCAAGCCGATCCTTATAGCCTTGCCGCTGTTTTGCATCGTCGCCGATCACCGTTTGCAACAGCGAATCGGCCTTGGCTTCGTTGGCTTCCATAGTTGCGAGATTTTTGTATTCGGTCATCAACATCAAGTTAAAATCTCCCGCGCCGTGTGCCTCGGTTTGCAGGACCTTGTACGAAATGATCTGTCCGTCCTTTTTCAGGGCCTCCTGCTCGCGTTTCCAATCACCGGCTATGTAGTTCAAATACGCCGTATCCATTCCCGGCTTCATTCGGATAAATCCTATGTTCCATACCGATCCATTGCGATACGGACGGTTGACCTGCGCAAAAACAACGACGCTCAAGGCGAGCATAAGAATCACCAGCGAACCAACTAATATGCGATTGTATTTCATTTGTTTTCTCCTGTTTTTTGAACGATGCTTTGACACAGGCGTGGTCTGGCTATTACCGCATCAAGAAGTGATAGCGCCTGATTTTGTACAAGAGTTCTATGAAAAAACTATGCGAACTCCGCGTCCGACTCGCGATCTCTGCGTTGCATTGCAGAAAAACGATTTTTTAACACTGGGACGATGCGCGGATTCTACCTGAGTTTCGATGAAACCACCAAATGCTTATTTAACTCTGTAAACGCTTATGATATCTGCGTCCCTTGGCTCGCCCAGACTTGCGTCCCTCCCGCCTAATGAATGTATCGCTAAGGCGGAAGCGTAAAAGGTCATTGCCCGCAAACTTTTTGCAACCATGGGTTTTGGTCTATAATCTGGCAGGAATTTCATAAGAAATAAATGATTGACGACGCTTCGCATCAGCGCCCGCAATTCGGCCGCAAACGCGGATGCACACTATCCATTATTTGAGCTCTTCACGGAAACCAATCCCAAAAAATGCACAAAAAAATGGCTTCAATATCGCGTATACTCTTACAAAATCGCAGTTGATCTAATTTTGAACGCAGCTTTAGCGGTTGATTCGAGAAATATGAAACGTTGCCCTGAATGCAGAAGAGACTATTTTGACGATACGCTAAGTTTCTGTCTCGACGATGGAGCACGACTACTCGAAGGTCCCGGGTCGGATGAATCGGCAACTGCTGTTTTGCCTGCGGTCAAACTGCCAGATGAGGCTCCAACAAAGGAGTTTGATGCAGATCAGAATGCATCGAGTAAAAACACAAACAACGAGCAAAAAAAGGACGTATATCCCAATAACAAAAAGTTCCTATTAATCGGACTGGCCGTAGTTTTAATTCCGGCGGTGTTTCTCGGCTACCGCCTTCTTCCTTTTACGGAAAGCAAACAAATCGAATCGATAGCCGTCATGCCTTTCGTCAACGAAAGCGGGAACGCGGATGTCGACTATTTATCTGATGGAATGACGGAAACGCTGATCAATACGCTTACCCAGCAACCGAATTTGAAAGTGAAGCCTCGAAGCTCGGCATTTCGGTACAAGGACCGCGAATCGGACGCTAAAACCATCGGCAGCGAGTTGAATGTAGCAGCGATATTGAACGGGCGTCTGGTTCAACGCGGCGAGGACATTACTCTTTTTCTCTCGCTTATCGACACGAAAACCGAAGACCAGCTCTGGGGAAAGCAATATACGCGAAAGCTTGCCAATCTCGTTACGTTGCAAACCGAGATCGTGCGTGACGTTTCCGAAAGCCTAAAGTCAAAATTCACCGGAGCGGACGAGGCGAAGCTTGCAAAGAGCGACACCGCAAATCCGGAAGCTTATCGGCTTTATCTGCAAGGACGTTTTTTTTGGAACAAGCGAAGGATCGGCGACATGGGAAAGGCGATAGGCTTTTTTCAACAGGCCATCGAACTAGACCCGAATTACGCCCGTGCACATGCCGGTCTTGCGGATGCCGTGGCACAGCCGAACGACATAGTCTCGCATCTCCAACGTGCAGAAAAGGCACGAGCGGCCGCCTTGAAAGCTCTTTCGCTCGATAATGATCTGGCCGAGGCTCATTCGGCTCTGTCGCATATTCTGGCTAGATACGATCTCGACTTTGCCGGTGCCGAACGCGAACTCGAACGGGCCATCGCGCTCGATCCGAAATGGCCGGACACATACCAGCGTTACGGCGATCTCTACACGTTTCTCGGCCGGTATGACGAAGGGCTGGCAAAGCTCAGGCAAGGGTTGGATATCGAGCCATTCAACCTGCCATTGAACACCTCTTACGGAGGAGCGCTTCTTTACGCCAGGCGTTACGACGAAGCGGTCACGCAGCTAGAAAAAGCTCTCGAGTTGGATCCCAATCACCGAAACGCCCATCTTGCATTGTCGATGGCATACAGTTTGAAAGGGAGGTACGCCGAAGCCGTCGAACATCGTGTCGCGGCCCTCAAGCTCGCCAAACAAGATCAGTGGGCGGACGGTATTCGCGAAGGTTTTATGAAAGATGGATGGCCGGGCGTCGTACGGGCCGAGCTTGAGCGTTTTAGGCTCGTCGATCGTTCGGCCGACCGTTTGCCCTATTATAACGAAGCACATTTACTTGCGGCCTTGGGAAAAAAGGAAATGGCATTCGCCGCCCTGGAAAAGTCTCTTGAAAGCCGCGAGCAGCCTGCCCTCGTCTTTCTGAAAACCGATCCGCGCTTCGATCCACTGCGCAGCGATCCGAGGTTTGCGGAGCTGGTAAAGAAGTTGGGCTTTCCGGAGTAAGCGTGATTTTAAAAAGCCTCGTGATCGAAAAAACGTCGAACGTCAATTCCCAGCAGGTGAAGGCCATTTTCTAAAGCGTGAGGAAATGTCAGACCATATCGATCCCCTTTCATTCGGAGCCAAAATGAAATATTGTCAATTTCTATTTCTGGCCCGGCGATACGATGAAAGCATTTTTGAACTGAAAAAGATTAGTGAGTTAAAACCGGATTTCCCGATAGCAAAACTCACTTTGGCGGTTATATACGAAGCGAAGGGTGAGTATGCTGAGGCTATCGAGGAAATGGCGAAATTTCAAGAGCTTTTCGGCGTGCGCGAAGACGCAGCCTTGATTCGTGAGAGTTTTGCTAAAGACGGCTGGCCCGGGTTTTTGCGTGATCGGATGACCTATGCAAGCCAGGAACCTAATGTACCGGCCGCCAGTTTAGCCTCCATTTACGCAACAGTCGGCGAAAAGGATCGAGCCTTTGCCGAACTGGACAAAGCTTACGAAAACCGCGAAAGTGGGCTTGCTAATCTTAAAGTCGACCCGAACTTTGATAACTTGCGGGACGACTCGAGATTCCAAATGCTGCTCGACCGCGTCGGTTTCCCGGCGTGAAACAATTCTATGAAAAGATGCCCTGAATGCAGGCGGGATTATTACGACGACACGCTGCTGTATTGTCTCGACGATGGAAATGCTCTGCTCGAAGGGCCGGCGTCGGTAGATGAACCGGCGACCGCGATCTTGTCAGAACCGCCGGCGTCACCGGGCGGTCAGTTCTCTGGCGAGAATCCGACACGGCCGTTCATTCATACCACGGCGGCGGAGGCGGAGCCTCGTGGAAGTTTAGTCGGCACAACGGAAACGCAGAGCTTGCCCGCACATAGTTCGACAAAGCCAAGAGGGTTCGACCAACGATTGCTGCTTGCCCCGGTAATTCTCGCAGTCATCGTTCTCGGCGGATTGTTTGGTTATCGCAATTTCAAGCCCGCACCTTCCGGGCAGATCACTTCTATTGCGGTGCTTCCATTTGAAAATCGCAGCGGAAGCGCGGATGCTGATTATCTCTCAGATGGTCTCGCTGAATCGCTCATTTATCGGCTTACCCAACTACCGGGCCTAAAGGTCAGTCCGACAAGTACGGTCCTGAGGTACAAGGGCACACAATCAGACGTCGCGGCTATCGCGAAAGAACTCGAGGTCGATGCAATATTGTCCGGCCGGTTGGCTCAACGAGGCGACGATCTGACAATCAGTGTCGAGCTTATAGATGCTCGGACAAAAAAGCTGATCTGGGCGGAACAGTATGACCGCAAAATGGCCGATCTGCTTGCGACTCAGCGTGAGATCGCAACCACTATCACTCAAAAGCTCGAACTAAAACTGTCTGGCAACGACGCAAAAGGAATTACAAAAAAATACACCGACAACAACGAAGCGTATCAACTCTACCTGAAAGGTCGTTACGCTTTTGGCAAGCGAACTAAGGACGAGATGCTGCGGGCCGTTGACTATTTCGGGCAGGCGATCAAACTCGATCCGAAATTCGCTTTGGCGTACGCGCGGATCTCGGAAACTTATGGCAGTATGCCGGCCTATCCCTACTTAGCGCCGAAGGAGGCGTTTCCACAGGCAAAGGCCGCGGCGCAGAAAGCACTAGAGATCGACCCGACTTTGTCCGAGGCTCATACGTTCTTAGCCTATTGTTTGATAATTTACGACTGGAATTGGGTTGAAGGCGAACGCTCGTTCAAACGCGCGATCGAGCTTGATCCTAATAATTCCGCCGCTCATTTCCGCTACGGACAGATCTACTTAATGCCCACGAGGCGTTTTGACGAAGGCATCGCTGAAATAAAGCGTGGACTGGAACTGGAACCTCTCGACATGAACATGGGCGGATCACTCGGTTCGGCCTACTTCTTTGCGGGGCGGAAAGACGAGGCTTTAGAACAGGCTAGAAAAACGTCCGATATCGAGCCCACGCACCCGATCGCACGCTGGATCCTGAGTCAGGCATATCTTGAAAAAGGAATGTACGAGGAGTCCCGAGCACATAACGAACAATGGCTGCAGACCGATCCCGTAAGTCAGTTTGCCCTGCGTGATGCCGGAATCGCTTATGCAAAACTCGGTCGGAGAGACAAGGCGGAGGAAATGATCGATCGGTTGCGCGAGATTGCCGAAACGCAGTACATACCGACAACCCGTATC
>JANNGV010000234.1:0-10444 GCA_031404055.1 Chloracidobacterium sp. | reverse complement strand
CTTTTATTGCCAATAACGACGCCTATTTTATGCGGGTCGACAGCCCTGCGGACATCGACCGCGTAAAAAAATCGGGCAAGCTCGGTGTAGTGCTTGGCCTGCAGAATGCTCAGCATTTTCGCACGCCGGCGGATGTCGATTTTTTCCGAGGCATTGGCCAACGAGTTTCGCAGCTTACATATAATTCGCGCAACCTGATCGGCAACGGTGCAACCGAACGCCGCGACGACGGCATCTCGGATTTCGGCGTCGCCATTATCGAGCGGATGAATAAGGTGGGAATGGCCGTCGATGTTTCGCACTGCGGCGACCGCACGACGCTAGACGCGTTCGAAATCTCTAAAAAGCCTGTGTTGATCACGCATTCGAATTGCCGGGCGCTCGTTCCTGGGCATCCGCGCGTAAAGACCGATGAGGCGATCAAGAAAGTCGGCACGAGCGGCGGTGTGATGGGAATAACCGGCGTACGGATGTTCGTTAAAGTCGATGAGCCGACGACTATCGAGCATGTTCTGGACCATTTTGATCACGTGAGAAAGCTGATCGGCGCCCAGCATCTCGGAGTCGGCAGCGACATCCATCTTTACGGATACGACAAGATGCCCGCAGAGGCAAATAAGCAGCTCCGTGCCGGTTACAAGGGAAGCTACGCCTTTCGCGACAAAATCGACGTTGAGGGCCTCGATCATCCAAAACGGATGTTGGATCTGACCGAAGGGCTCATCCGCCGAAAATACAGTAATGCGGAAATCGAGGGAATACTCGGAGGAAATTTTGCGCGGGTGCTCAAGCAGATTTGGACTGTCTAACGAAGCCGGCTCGATGATTGCCCAAGTAACGAGGTCAGCAAAATTCTTTAGCCGCAACATACTAAATAGGTGAAATATGAAACAACGACGAAACAGATTATTGATCGGCATTCTTGTTATCGTTTCCACAGGTGCGCAGTTCGCACTGGCCCAGAACGCTCCCCTAACGGGCTTTGATGATTATGTAACCAAGGCGATTCGCGACTGGGAAGTGCCGGGCGTCGCAATTGCCATTGTCAAAGACGATAAGATCGTGCTGGCGAGAGGTTACGGCGTGAAAAAGCTCGGCGATTCGGCTCCTGTCGATGAGCGAACGGTGTTTGCCATTGGCTCGTCCTCGAAAGCGTTCACGGCGACCGCGATCGCGATGCTTGTCGATGAGGGCAAGCTCAAATGGAATGATCCCGCGTCAAAATATCTTCCCGGCTTCGAGACGTTCGATCCGTACGTTACGCGCGAGTTATCTGTCCGCGATATGTTGACCCACCGCAGCGGCCTAGAGCGGGGCGATTTTCTCTGGTACGGAACGGAAAATGACCGGGACGAGATCCTTCGGCGGACGCGTTTCATAAAACCGAGCTGGAGCCTGCGAAGCAACTTCGGTTATCAGAACCTGATGTTTCTGGCCGCGGGACAAGTGGTCGGCAAGGTAGGCGGTAAAAGTTGGGACGATTTCATCATAGAGCGTATTTTCACGCCGTTGGGAATGACTTCCAGCAGTACGACCATCAGAGCGTTCAAGAACGGCGACAATGTCGCGGCGCCGCACGCCAAATTCGATGACAAGGTTGAGCCTATCGCATGGCGGAACATCGATAACATCGCTCCAGCCGGTTCGATCAACTCCAATGTCGTAGACATGGCTCAGTGGATCCGGCTTCAGTTAGGACAGGGAACTTATCAGGGTCAAAGGGTGTTCAGCTCCGCCGCGGCCAAAGAGATGCATTCGCCGCAGACCATCATCCCGCTTGCGGGCAATTATGAGATTCTGTATCCCGAAGCTCATTTTTTGTCGTACGGGATGGGTTGGTTTCTGAGCGATTACCGAGGTAAGAAGGTCGTCGAGCATGGCGGTGCGATCGACGGAATGCGGGCGCAAGTGGCCTTAATGACTGAGGAAAAACTCGGAGTTGTTATCCTCACGAACATGAACGGCACCGTGCTGCCCCATATATTGATGTATAAGGTCTTCGATGCCTATTTGGAAGGAAAAAAGCAGAAGGACTGGGCCGGGAACCTATTGAAGACTTTCAAGGCCCTTGAGGAGCAGGGAAAAGCAGCGGCAAAGAAGCAGGAGGAGGCGCGGGTGCTGAACACGCGGCCGTCCCTCGCACCTGAAAAGTACGTTGGAAGCTATAAGAGCGACCTTTACGGAGAAGTAAAGGTAACGAATGACGGAGGCAAACTGGCGGTGCGTTTTGGTCCGGCGTTCGTCAGCGAACTGGAGCATTGGCATTACGATACGTTTCGTGCGAGATTCCGCGGTGCGGGCGAGTCTAAGGTTTTCGTTACATTCGGTCTTGACGCTCAAGGCAAGAGTGATGAAGTAACGTTAGGATTAGCGCCGGACTACCCTTTCAAACGCGTCCCGGATGAGGTAAAAAGCACCGCTGCGGTCGCGCTAAGTGAAGCTGAACTGAAAACGTTCGCCGGCGTTTATGAATCGAAGGCTCCGCCCGTAGAAGTGAGTCTTGAAATTGTCGGCGGAAAGCTTAAGGTCATTTTGCCGGGCCAGCCCGCGTATACGCTTGTGCCTGTTGCGGCGAACCGTTTCAGTATAGAGGGAGCTCCCGAAGGCTTTTTCGTACAGTTCGAGAAGTCGGGCGGCAAGATCAAGAACGTAACATTGGTGCAAGGCTCCGGTGGAAGCTTTGTTTTATTGCCGAAGCAATAATCCCGGTGTGGCGCGTTCCCAAAAAAAACGGACATATGCAGGAACTCATTAGAATTCGTAAAGTCGGCTCCTCCATTCTGGCGGTTACTTTCGCTTTATCACTCATTGTTAATTGCATCGAGCCTTCGCACATTTCTGCTTGGCCATCTATCTATCCGGTAAATCAGCAGAGCACAGGCGCCGACTACAAGGATGCGATCGATGTATTGGAGCGGTTTATTACGCACGAGATGGCGGATAAAGATCTACCCGCGGTTTCAATTGCGCTTGTGGACGATCAACAGATTGTCTGGTCTAAAGGCTTCGGCTTTGCCGATCCCGTTAAAAAAGTATCCGCCACCGCCGAGACCGTCTATCGCGTCGGCTCGGTCTCGAAGCTTTTTACCGACATTGCAGTGATGCAGTTGGTCGAGCAGGGGAAGATCGATTTGGACGCACCGGTAACCCGCTATCTGCCAAACTTCCGCCCGCGAAATCTATTTGACAAAACAATTACGCTCCGGCAGCTGATGTCGCACCGCTCGGGCCTCGTGCGCGAACCGCCTGTCGGACACTACTTCGACCCGGACGAGCCGACACTCGCCAGCACGATTGCAAGCCTAAATCGAACGTCACTTGTTTACGCACCTGAAACCCGCACCAAGTATTCAAACGCTGCGATAGCGGCTGTTGGGTATGTGCTCCAAAAGACGCAAAACGAGCCTTTCGCAAAAAATCTCAAGCGGTCCGTGTTAGATCCGCTCGGGCTCAAGGACACTAGCTTTGAACCGACGCCGGAAATGATTCGGAATTTGTCGAAGGCGTATATGTGGACGATCGACGGCCGCGTTTTTGAGGCGCCGACCTTCGAGCTTGGCATCAGCCCGGCCGGGAGCATGTACACGACCGTAAACGACATGGGACGTTTCTTGGGTGCGCTGTTCGCCGGTGGACAAGGCTCGAAAGGGCGAATGCTCAAGTCTTCAACGCTCGAACAAATGTGGACTCCGCAGTTCGCGCCAGCGGGGCAGAAAACAGGTTATGGCATTGGATTCGGTGTAGGCGAACTCGAAGGCCGCCGCACTATCGGCCACGGCGGGGCTATCTATGGTTTTGCCACTACGCTTAAAGCGATGCCCGACGACAAGCTCGGCGTTGTGGTAGTGACTACAAAGGATTCCGCGAACGCGGTGACGAACCGAATTGCGGACGCCGCACTGAAAGCGATGCTCGCCGCCCGCGACCGAAAGCCGATTCCGCAACCGGAGATTACGGCGCCCGTCGATCCAGATTTTGTGAGCCGAATTGCAGGGCATTACGTCAGCGGTTCGAAAGCAGTCGATTTAATCGAGCGTGGCGGAATGCTCTCGAAACGCAGCACCGATGGAGGAGAGCAGGTAAGGCTGCGCTCCCTCGGCAGCGCTCTCGTCGTCGATGACAGGCTCGGCTACGGCGAAAGAATTATTGTCCGCGAGGCCGAGATCGTCATTGGCGGCGAAACATTCAAGCGAGTCGAAGTTCCCAAACCACAGCCCGCCCCCGCCGGTTGGCGCGGACTGATCGGCGAGTACGGATGGGACCACGACATCCTGTATATCTTCGAAAGAGACGGCAAACTGTGGGCATTGATCGAGTGGTACGAGTTCAACCCGCTTGAACGGGTTTCGGAGAACGTCTTCAAGTTTCCGAATCAGGGACTTTACCACGGCGAACGGCTTGTCTTTACGCGTGATAAAAAGGGACGAGCGACACAGGTCGAGGCGGCCAGCGTCGTCTTTAAACGCCGCAGTGTCGGGCCGGAGGATGGAGGCGGGCAGCTTCGTATCAAACCGGTCAGGCCCGTTAGCGAGTTGCTGCAAGAGGCACAGGCAGCACAGCCGCCGAAGGAGACGGGAAATTTCCTCAAGTCGGATCTTGTTGAGATCACCCGCCTCGATCCGACTATCAAGCTGGATGTTCGATACGCGACGACCAATAACTTTCTCGGCAACGTCTTTTATTCGGAACCACGTGCCTTCCTGCAGCGTCCCGCGGCCGAGGCGGTGGCCCGGGCGCACCGCAAGTTGAAAGCGCAGGGCTATGGTCTGCTCATCCACGATGCGTACCGGCCGTGGTACGTCACCAAGGTATTTTGGGATGCGACACCGCAGGACAAAAAGCTTTTCGTCGCCGATCCGTCCCAGGGTTCGCGCCATAACCGCGGGGCGGCGGTCGATCTTACGCTTTACGACTTTAAGACCGGAAAGCCCGTTGAAATGGTTGGTACGTACGACGAAACGACAGACCGCTCGTATCCCGATTATCCCGGCGGCACTTCACTTCAGCGTTGGCATCGCGAGCTTTTGCGCGACGCCATGGAGGCGGATGGTTTCACCGTGTATGAAGCGGAGTGGTGGCATTTCGATTACAACGATTGGCGGAAGTATACGATCGGGAACGAAAGATTCGACAAGATTAGGTGAGTGCGGTCGGGCCTTGAAAACCACGCCGTTGGGCGGGAATTCGCACCAAGCGAGAATGCATATGGCGCAAGAAGAAGATCTGCAACCGCCGAACACTCTGGCCCGCACGCTCGGACTGCGCGATATCGTTCTGCTGACCATCGGTTCGGTTATCGGGTCGGGCATCTTCCTCGTGCCGGGCGCAGTGCTTCGCCACAGGTCGAAGGCTACGTTCTCCCGGCTATGCTCGTGTGGCTGACGGGGGGAATTCTTTCGCTGCTCGGCGCTCTGACTTACGGAGAGTTGGGTGCGATGAAGCCGGCATTTGGGAATGCTTTGATCTGAGCACTTTCACGAAGAAATTTCCAAGCTTAATCTCTTTTCCCGGTTCGAACAACGACATATGCTCCTCAGTTAACCCGCCACCGCGTCCAATGTTCAGAGTCGATTCCGAACCGTAAAGTTTTGCGCTCGTCTTTTTTGAAACGTAGGCCCTTTTACACGGTCCATTTGAAAACGTGCGATCATCTCATCGGCGGTTTTCTCGTCGGTCGAAAGTTTCGACGTCAACACCTGAATGATTGAAGGTCTTGAAATGAAGCCGTCGATCAAAAGCTGCGTTTCGCCGTCATCTATCAGCAGTGTCGAGGTCCCAAAGAATGAGACCTTGATGCCGCCCGTCGCCGGATTTCCGATATCGTCCTGGTAATACGCCCTGTAGTCATTAATATCGCCGGACGGTCTGGATTGGACATACAGAAAGATCCCTACTCCGGCCAAGCTCACCGCCAGCGCCAATGCAACAAACTTTATGATCTTTTTCATGTCGATCTACGATCGCTCGTGTTCACTCGGAATCGCTGTAGAGACCGGAGCGTTTGTACATTTCGTCTAGAACTTCGATGGGGTGGCACAGTTTTATTTCAATGCTTTCAAATAACGACATTCCCGCGCCGATCTGCATCTGGCATCCGGGATTTCCCGTAGCCAATACCTTTGCGCCGGTTTTTCTTATATTCGCTGTCTTTTCTTTTAGAATCTTCGACGACAGTTCTGGCTCAAGCAGGTTGTAAATACCCGCGCCGCCGCAACACACATCGCTCTGCGGCAACGGCACATAGTTTTCACCAACTACTGAGGTCAATAGCCGGAGCGACTCGCCGCTTGCGTGTTGTCCGTGAAGAAGATGGCACGAGGCATCATATGTTGTCTTCTCGCACCTATAATCGCGTTTCATATCGATCAAGTTCGAATTGAGATCTTGACCAATGTCGCGGACCCGCGAACTGAGTTCCTTCGCTCTTTCGGCATACGCGACATCATCCTTCAGAATGTGAGCGTAATTGAGTAGCATAGCGCCGCACCCGCCGGCGTTGGTGATAATGTGCGAGGAATCGCCCTCAAAGGCTTCAATGTTTTTTCGAGCAAGGTTCTTGGCTCCGTCGAGATCGCCGGAGTGCAAGTGAAGCGCCCCGCAGCATACCTGTTTAGATGGTCGGCCGATCTTATAACCATTCGCTTTGAGAACCCGTGAAGTTGCGGCGTTTACGTGGCCAAAAAGTCCATCCATGACGCAGCCTGTGAATAGCGTTACTGACCGATCGCCCGGATTTAACTGGATCTCCGTAGGCCTCTCGCCCGTTTTTGTCATCTTTAGATCTGCCGGCGTGGATGATCGAAGAAGGGCGAGAGCAAAAGCGACACGCGGGAAGAACCACAGCGGTATTTTCGTTGCGAGAAGTATCGACGGCAGACGAAACGTGCGAAATAACCGGGCGAACCAAAAAAATGCCGCAAGCCGTTTTGGATATGGCCACAAAGAACGAAGGGCAAACGAGATTGCTCCGTGTGCAAACCCATGTTGTGCGCCGGCCGATCTAAGCTCGGCTCGACTGACTTCGAGCAAATTTCCGTACTCGACACCCGCCGGACAAACCTGTTCACATGCGCGATTATGCGTTTGTTCGGGGCTGTCGTTAGCTTTTAGCCAAAGCTTTCGGGCACGCAGGTCATGTTCTAAAGCAGCTTTAAAATCATTTTGCTTCCTGCTATAAACACCATAGATGACATGGGTGAAAGCGGCTGAGCGCAGGTCGCCGATCCGCTCCCATATCTCAAGCGCCTTCGCAAAATACTCTTTCGCTTTATCGAACTGTTCCATTCTTTGATACGCGAATGCGATAGAGCGCAATGTATTCGCTTCGTCGGCCGGCATGCGAAGCTCACGCCATATCTATGCCACACGCTCGTAAACCTGAATCGCGTCTTTACGAGTTCCTGGTTTTGAACGCAGTCGAATCGCCTCCTGCTGATAGCCCACTGCCTTGAGTACACGAGCATCACTTTCGGTAGCTTTGCGGAGTGTCTCGATTTCAATGGTGTATTCCAGCCAATTCGGAAGTTGTGAACACTTCGATACGGTAATCACCGGCCACGTCCGCTCCGATTCGAAAGCGTTCGATCCCGCGTTCGCTCGTTGGGGCATCAAACTTACCGAGCCATGTCGAATGCTTCGCTTCGTGCGTGTTCGGCTGAGGCGAAGATCTTCGTCCCGGTCTCGGTCTTGAATCTTGAGAAAAAGCTCTCGGCCTGGGCGTTGTCGTAGCAGTTGCCTTGCCCGACATCGACTGGCGGATGCGGCATCTTTTTAGAAGCTGCCGGAATTCGGTCGACGCGTACTGGCTTCCGCGATCGGTGTGGATGATCGCGTTCCGCTTTATCAAGCCTCGCCTGAGCGCCATTGCGAGGGCCTGGGTGACGAGCGTTGCCGTCATTCTCGTCGATACGCTCCAGCCGACGATTCGCTTCGTCCGCACGTCCTGAAACATCGCCAGATAACAGAAACCGCCGCCCGCGAGCGGCAGATATGTAATGTCACCGACCAGCACCTCTCCGGCCCCAAACGCTGTATTCTCAACATCTTTCAGCAAATTCGGACTCGCCATCTTGGTGTGCCTCGAATCCGTCGTCCGGGGCTTAAACGGCCTCGGCCCCTTCGCCACCAGCCCTTCTTCTCGCATCACCCGGCTGACCAAAAACCGTCCGGCATTCACGCCTTCGTCCTTCAGCTCGCCGGACACCCGTCGCGATCCGTAATCCTTCGACAACAATAGAAGCGGGAGAATAGTTCTAAATCTGCAAACCATTGTGTTTATTGGAGTTATTGGAGGCGGCGATCGGAATCGAACCGATGAATAAAGGTTTTGCAGACCTCTGCCTTACCACTTGGCTACGCCGCCCGAAAGGGATGAATGACGAGGGCGGAGGGATGAAATTTAGCCTCTCGGCGATGAAAGACAACGCTTTCATCCTTCATCCTTCCGCCCTCATCCCTAAAAAACTGGAGCGGGAGACGAGATTTGAACTCGCGACTTCGACCTTGGCAAGGTCGCGCTCTACCACTGAGCTACTCCCGCATTGCAATCCATAATTTTAGCGTCTGAACTAAATTTGTCAAGTTTGCGCTTTTGAGAAAGCGTTCCGCGTTCCGTTCCACAGCGGTGGAACAACTGGAACAGGTGGAACAAACTCAAGGCATAACTTTAACAAATACCGGTTAATTGCTGACGGTAATGTCTTTAATGAAACTCCAGTCGCCGCTTGGGCCGATCTTGATGTTTCCGATCCGCTTGTTTGCCACAACCATATTTGCCGGATACCACAGCGGAAACAGCGGGAGATCGCTGCTGATTTGGCTCCACGCCTGAACATAAAGCTCTTTAGCTTTTCCGCGGTCAACTTCGTTCACGGCCAGGTCTATTAGCCTGTCTACATCAGGATTACTGTAACGGGCGCGATTGCAGCAATTGACGTTCTCGCCTGGAATTCGGGCTGTTGTAAATAGGTCTTTGAAGAAGATCGGATCCTGGTTGCCACCTATCCAAACGCCGGTATTCAACTGGAACTGGCCCTGGGCCAATTGCTGCCGGAGCGTTCCGGGGTCCAGAGTCTCGATCTGGACATTCAGGCCCACCTGAGCGAGGGAACTTTGAATCGCCTGGGCATACTGGCCAAACGCCGCGTTGCTGGCGGCGTACTTAAATTTTATAGGTTCATTTTTGTATCCGGCTTCCTGCAAGAGTTGTTTTGCTTTGGCCGGATCATACGAATACTGCGTTCCGGGCGAATATGCCCAGGATTCGGTCGGTAAAACGGAACTGGCAATCTTTGCCTGGCCAAAAAGCAGCTCTTTGATAAGCTTTTCGCGGTCGATCGCGTAACCAATCGCCTGCCGGATCTTTGCGTTATTAAGCGGCGGCGACTGCGTGTTCAGCCCTACATACTGAATATTTGAGCCGTCGAACTGCTCGACCTTCAGATTCGCGGCTTTTCCAAGTGTGACTAGCGTGTCCGGCGGAAGATTTGACGGCACCGGGGCAAGATCGACACCACCGGTTTGCAGCTCGGCCTGCAATGCACTTGCGTCCGTTACCGTTTTGAGACGCACCTTTAACGCCTTAGGAGAACCTTCCCAATAATCGGCGTGGGCGGCCAATTCGACGATGTTTTGCGATTGGTCAAAACTGACAAACTTGTATGGACCTGAGCCGACGGGCTGAGATTTTTGCTGTTCCGCGGTGCCTTCGGGAATGATCGGAATCGCGACAAGGTTGGATAGAAGCTGGTTTTTCAGCGCCGGGCGACCGACCGCGAACACGACCGTCTTGGCATCAGGTATTTCAAGCGAGACGATGTGAGCGACACGCTTTTTATCGACAGTGTCAAAAAACGCTCCGGATTTGTAACCATTGCTTTCAAACAGCTTATCGAATGTGTATTTGACATCGGCGGAGGTAAAGGCCTTGCCGTTATGAAATTTTACATTGTCCCGCAGGGTCAACGTGATGGTCTTGCCGTCTTCGGAAGTTTTAATGTCGGAGGCAAGCTCGCCAACGTAATCAAAGTTCGCGTCTTTTCGGACGAGGGAGTTGAAAAGCAGATTGCGGACCCTTTCGGCGGCTGAATCGGACGCGGTGGTGGTTAGGGTATCGAGCGTCGAGAAGCTCTCGGGCAGGGCAATGGTGACAAACTCGGTCTGCGCCCGGCGGCAGGAAAACGAAAAGATAAGTAGAAAAGCGCAAGATAGCGATAAAAATTTATTCAAAGCGAAAGATCCTCCGTGCTTTTTGTATACTCCTGCCATAACCGGAAGCGGTCTTATTTATTTTCCTCTTTTTCCTCCTGCTCATCCTGGTCCGTGGTTATCGATCTAGGCCACCACGGAATAAGAGGAATGAAGAGGAACAAAGCAACAATGGCTTTTGCGGCCCACCCAGAATCAAAAACCCTGACTCGGCCTAGCTCAAGCGGTTGTTGAGATT
>JANNGV010000233.1:0-5545 GCA_031404055.1 Chloracidobacterium sp. | reverse complement strand
AAACGACCTTAATCAAAACCAGTTGCCTTACGGCGGCGAGTCCAGATGGGGCGGCCACGTGATGGACGAGGACGGCGAGGTCGTTTACCGTCATCAGGAACCGCCCGATTGGCGCTGATCACCATAATCAATTAGTTGTCTTCGCTTTCATACCAGTTTTCATGCTTAGACCAGCCCCAACACGATAGGCAGGACGTCCAGATCCATTGATGCGAGCATGTCGGGCATATTCCGCCGGTATCGAACGTATTCCACTCGGTGCCGCAGCCGTCGTAGAAATATTCGGGATGGCCGCAATCCCAGCATGTCCAGAGGCTTGTGCGATCGGGCGACCATCTGCAGATCGGACAGCGGATTCGCTGCGGTTTGTCCTTAACATCCTCGATCTCGCGGTTTTCTATAATTTCTTCGCCATCAGAGCTTTTACGAAAAAACAGGCCCGCTAACGGCCATGGCAGGCTAGGTAAATTCATAAAGATATCCCGTTAAATGCTGCAAAACTGTCGGTTCCATTGAATTTTATCAGTAAAAACGGAATAATTTCTAAACCGCGAGGAATTACACCGTATGAGCGACAATAAACTTTTTCTCCCGATACTTCTCGGCACCAATCGCAAAGACCGTTTGAGCGAGCATGCGGCGAAATGGGTTTTTGCCAAAATGGAGGAGCGCGACGAGATTGAGACACGGTTCTTCGACGTTCGCGATTTCGATCTTCCGAGCTATGATTACGGAACCGAGATCGCGGGTCTTTTCCCTGAATGGCGTAACGCGATAATTAAAGCTGACGGCTTAGTTATCGTAACGCCGGAGTATAACCACGGCTATCCCGGCATACTAAAAAGTGTGATCGACGTTCTGCTTAAAGAATATATTCATAAGGCCGTCGCATTTGTCGGCGTTTCGGCGGGGCCTTGGGGCGGAACACGTGTAATCGAATCAATGGTTCCGATGGTGCGTGAGCTTGGACTTGCCGTAACGTTCACCGATCTGAATTTCCCAACAGTCGCAGGCAAGTTTGACGAGAACGGAAATATCCTCGATTCTACTTACGAAAAACGTGTTGCCGGATTTCTAGACGAGCTTGTTTGGATGAGCCGTACGCTGCGCTGGGGCCGCGAAAACATTCCCTCAAAGTTTCATTGAGCAACTACCTAGGAAAGGCATTTACCCGTTTGCCAAACTTTTTTTTAGAGTATTAATTTTCTTTCGCAAAAATTCTTCTTCATCCCGTCTACCCGATAAGTCCATTTTTCTCGCCGCCTCCCGCCGGCATCGAAGAGGTTTTGCATCATGCTGGCTCCGGTCATGGCTAATCTCATAGAATGTCACAAAAACACGTGACGTCAGGGCTGTCTAGCGTACTCAGAAAATGAATAGGAGGTTATCGGGATGGCAGAGTTATTTAGTGACGTTGTTGAGATTCAAAATACGGCTGGCGAGGTCACTCTCCGGCTGGACGCCAACACGGTCCGCGGTGAGTTCGGAGCCACGCCGAACGCCGGTTCCGTGGTTGTGCGGGATTCGGCTGACAATGAGGTCGTGCGTTTGGATGGAGCATCCGCAACTCTTCAGGTCTCAGGCGCCGGGGCTTCATCGAATGCGAAGATAGTTGTCCGCGACAATGCCGACAGGGAAGTGTTTTCCGTTTTGGCAAATACCGCGATCATGACGCTGGGAGTGAATGGAAATGGCGGTGAGATTAGCGTTGTTGACAGTTTGGGACGCGAGGTTCTTCGGTTCGATTCAGCCACGGCAAATCTTCGTCTGGGTGCCAATGGCGAGGACGGCGATCTCAGCATACGCGATTCGAGCGACCGGGAAACACTTAGTTTTGACGGAGCGTCCGCGAATCTGACGATCGGCACAGCAGGTAATGCCGGAGACATTACCGTTCGGGATTCCAAAGGCGGGACGGCGCTTCAGGTCGATGGTGCCAACGCGGTGATCCGGCTTGGCACCACTGGCAACGAAGGCGATCTGATCGTTCGCGATAACAACAACGTCGAAGTGTTTCATTTTGACGGCTCGAATGCCAGTCTCCGCATAGGATCGGCCCGCAATGGCGGCGACATCAGTGTCCGGGACGTGTCCGACAGGGAAGTTTTGCAATTCGACTCCTCTTTCGCTGTTATGCGCATTGGCAATAGAGGCAATGAGGGAGACTTGATAGTGCGTGACGACGCAAATCGCGAGGTAATCCACCTCGATGGCGGAAATTCGATTTTAAGGATAGGAACGCGCGGAAATGAAGGCGATATAAGCGTACGCGACGCGAGCGACCGGGAAGTTTTTCAGTTCGATGGTGAATTTGCCGTGCTTCGCGTAGGTGCGGCCGGTAACGAGGGCGACATTATCGTAAGGGATGACGCCGGTAACGAGTCGATTCATTTGAACGGAGGGTCAGGCGATATAATATTGAGAAACGCCGACGCGGCCGAACAATTTGACCTCGCGGACGACATCGATGTGCGACCCGGCACCGTAATGGTACTCGACAGCGCCGGAAAATTAATCCCGGCATCGATTCCGTACGACAAAAAAGTGGTTGGAGTGGTCGCGGGCGGCGGGGCGTACCGTCCCGGGATTGTTTTCGACAATAGAGAAACCGGAAGAAGCCGCGTTCCAATTTCGATGCTTGGCAAGGTAAGTTGTTATGCCGATGCATGTTACAGTCCGATTGAGGTCGGCGACCTGCTGACGACTTCATTAACGCTCGGCCATGCGATGAAGGCAACCGAGGCTTCTCACAACACCGGTTCCGTAATCGGAAAGGCGCTTAGCTCTTTGACCGATGGAAAAGGCATGGTAGATGTTTTAATCGCATTACAGTGACCGGAGGACGAAAACGATGGAGAATGTGAAATCGATAATGAACTGTATCGGGGTCGACACTTCCGGCGATGTTTCGGTCCTGTTTCATATGTTCGGGTTCTTCCGTTCGCGGGTTCCGGCAGATCCTTGCACGACAACTACGGCGTCGGTATCGCTTTTGGAACACGTTAAGGCCCTTAAAGGAAAGCACTTGCACCTTAACGTGATCCGTGTTGGGATCGACAATTTTACGAGCGGCGAGATCGAAAAGATAGATTACGCCATTTACCGCACGCGCAAGATTTATCAAACCGTCAGCTTAGGCGTGGGTCGGGTGCAGCATTGGGACGTATCGTCCGCCGACGCAGACGGAAAAGACGACCTCGGCAGCGAGGACGAGGCCGAAGACCTGACCCACGATTGGACCGTCCCAAACAATGGAGTGGACGTTTTCGTTGTCGAGAACATATCGGATACCGATTTCGTTGGGATCTCGCCCGTGGAAGGCCCGTGCGACAAGGACGACAAGGATATGAACGGCATGATCGGCGGCGAAGTAAACCGCGATTCCAACGGATTCGCCCGAACATTTGCACACGAGCTCGGGCATTATCTGGGCCTGGAACATAATCATGACGATGACGAATGTCCGTCATCCTCGTCTGGACGAGCGAATTTGATGGCGCAGACTAAATGCGCCGACAGTATTTGTGACTCGGTTCAGCTTACATCCGGCCAGGGTAGTGATGTTCGCGATCACTGCTTTGTTCAGGACGGCTGTTAAAGAAAGGAGCGTAGTTATGAATCCCGCAGCAGATGTCGAAAAGATTGATGATAGTATTGGCGACGAAAGTCTCGTTGGTCTCGTTCTTCAAAGGGAAGATGAAGCTGCGCAGGTTCGCGCCATGAAAGAGTTGGTAAGACGCGATTCTAAGATCCGGTATGACGTTTTTCGCCGGGTATTGGCCGATCCGGAGTACAGCTCAAGGGGAAAGAGGACTGCCGTTGTACAGCTCGGCACGGAATCGTTGGAGGAAAACAGGGACCTGCTCGTCAAACAGTTGTACGAGTCAAAAGCCGGTTCAATATTTGCCGACGCGGTGAATTCGCTCGGAAAGATCGGCGATGAACGCGAGCTCAAAATTCTCGAATCCATCGAAGCTCCCGATGCTCCCGCGGCATCGCGCGAACTTGAATTCGCGAAATCGCTGATCTCGTACCGGCTTCGCCTGAACCGGAATCCCGTCAGGCCGCCGGCAACATTAGAGGTTCCGAAAAGCGCTGAGCTAATTACAGTTAAGCCGTTGAAAGCCAAGGCCGACCTCGTCAAGAAGGCCCTGGGCGATGTCAAAGAGGACCTTCCGGCCATCGACCTTTCCGAAAAGGGAGTTGTGCATTTAGGTTGCCGGTCCACGGACTGGCTTCTGGTTTTTAACAAGGAAATGGAAAAGCCTGGCGCGATGATGTCGATTCGCGAGAGTGCGGCCCTCCCGCTCGTACTGCTTAAACGTGCCTATTCGCTGGGTCATTTTTTTCTGGCGGCGTACCTGTTCACGACTCCGAAAAAAAACGGCACGATTTCTGTCGTCGCCATTCGTCCGCACGGGGACATAGTGTATGCCGGCGAGGCTTCTATAAAGAAAGATGAGTTTTCGTTCAAGGTGGAATCGGTCGATTCCCGGTACGCGTCCGCAATCGAGTTCGAGGGCGGATTCGATCCGAAAAATTCTACATTCCGGTTTTCAAGGGCTGTCTCGACGACGCAGATAGCCGGGCGAACCGACATCGCATCGGCTCCGCGTCCAGCCGTACCGCCGCGCCGGTAACGCCGTTTCGGTAGTCAAAACCTTAGTAACGAGTCCGGTCATGTGGGGCTCGCTATTAGCTGTCTCGCGGTTGTCACCACCTACATGCTTTCGGGCTGTCGTCCTGATTGACCTCAAAAGGTGCAAGGTATATGCTTGGGAATCTCTAATAGCACAGTTTAAAATCAACTATAAGGAGACTACCTATGTCGATTCCAACCGAACCAGTGGGTTCGCTGCCGCGGCCCGCAAAACTTCAGGCTGCAATCGCGGATTACGATGCAGGCAAGATCACATTCAGCGAACTTCAGGCGGAGCAGGATGCCGCGTGCCTTGATTCGATCAAACGTATGGAAGCAACGGGCTCGCCGATCAATTCGGACGGCGAACAGCGGGCTTCGAGTTTTGCGACGTATCCGTTGACCGACACTCTGGCCGGAACGGGCCTGGCCGACAATCTTGCCGGAGACGGCCAATATTTTGCGATCTTCACCGATGGCCATCACCGGCAGTTGCCGCGTCTGACCGGCGGGCCGTTCAAGTATAAAACGTATGCCGCCGACTATCTTGAAAAGGCGATCCCGATGGCTTCAGGCCCGTTGAAGCAGGCGGTTATCGCTCCTTCAATGCTCGCCCTTTTGTATCCCCTGGACGGCGAAGTTCCGGGATACACGCGCGAAGAATTCCTGAGCGATCTGGTTGATGAGTGCGAAACGGACATTCGCAAATGCTTTGCGGCAGGTGCGAAACGCGTCTCGATCGACTTTACGGAAGGCCGACTGGCTTGCCGCAACGATCCGAACAATCCGTGGACGGGCCGCGGAATGCTGCAAAGTTTTATCGACCTGAATAATCGCGTCCTTGACCGTTTTACGGCCGAGGAACGCAAGAATATCGGTATCCACACATGTCCCGGCGGCGACTGC
>JANNGV010000232.1:0-14953 GCA_031404055.1 Chloracidobacterium sp. | reverse complement strand
GGTCAATTACGGCGTAGAATTTGACCTAGCCGACACGACCGACGTTTCGAATCTCGAAAAAGCTTTCAAACCGAATACGAAAATGGTCTTTGTCGAAACTCCGACAAATCCGGTGATGACCGTCACCGACCTCAAGGCGGTTTCGGACCTTGCACACGCCCACGGCGCCAAAGTCGTTTGCGATAACACCTTCATGTCGCCCTATTTTCAAAAGCCGATAGATCTGGGCGTCGATATCGTGGTGCACTCCACGACAAAATATCTCAACGGCCATTCGGACAGCGTCGGCGGTTTCGTCGCCCTCAATGACGAGACAGACGCCGAGTGGATAAAATTTGTGCAGAACGGCATCGGAGCGATACTTTCGCCGTTCGATTCGTTTCTCGTTTTGCGCGGCACCAAAACGCTTGCCGTCCGGATGGAGGCTCATGACAAAAATGGGCGTGTCGTAGCTAATTTTCTAGCCGAACATCCATCGGTGCAAAAGGTTTACTATCCCGGATTGGCGTCGCATCCGCAGCACGAACTGGCGAAACGCCAACAGACCGGATTCGGCGGAATGGTCGCATTCGAAACCGGTTCGCTGGCCAACGCAAAAAAGGTTTTGGAGAGCGTCAAGTTGTGTATTCTTGGTGAGAGCCTGGGCGGAGTTGAGTCTTTGATCTCACATCCCGCGACAATGACGCACGCCTCAGTTCCAATTGAGACGAGACAGCGGCTCGGGATTACAGACGGGTTGGTAAGAATTTCGGTCGGAATCGAAGACGTTGAGGATATAATCGAAGATTTAGATCAAGCTCTTAGTTAGTTTCAAGTTCCAAGTTTCGGGTTTCAAGTTTATTTGGTTATCTTAACTTGAAACCTGGAACGAGAAACTTGAAACCTGTTACTTATGTTAACTGTCGAGATACATGCGACTTCGCACATCGGCCGCGTACGCCGGGGGAACGAAGACAACTACCTAATATTGAATATCACCCGGGAAAAAGCCTGGACGGGTGCTCAGGCCGACGGCGAATTTGTTATCGAGACACAGAACTTCGAGGTAGATGACAACGGCGTTGTTCTCGCCGTATCGGACGGAATGGGCGGAGCCCTGGCCGGCGAAGTGGCTAGCAAGATGGCGGTTGAATCGGTTTGCGAAAAAATCCTGCACGAAGACGTTGACGAGACTCTTACGCCCGAAGCATACGAACATCATTTAGTAGCAAAGCTTTACAACGCCACTATTTACGCCAATTACCTTATTCATCAGCAAGGCCGGTCGGACCCGCAATTTCAGGGCATGGGCGCGACATTTACCGGAATGGGCGTGACGCCGAATGCCGTCGATATTATTCAGGTCGGCGACAGCCGCGCGTATCTGGTCAGAAACGGTAAGATCTACCAGGTCACCAAAGACCAGTCGCTTGTGCAGCAGTTGATAGATGCCCAGCAAATTTCGGCTGAGGAAGCTGAAACTCACACGTTAAAGAATGTGATCCTTCAGGCTCTAGGCGCCCAAAACGAAATTTATCCAGTCTCGGCCCGCCTTGCCCCGAGCAAAAATGACGTTGTATTGCTTTGCAGTGACGGCCTGTCGAACAAGGTTACGGCCGCAAGCATGCAAAAGATTGTGACCGAGAATATAGATCAGTTAGAGGTTGCCTGTGCGGAGCTTGTCACAGAAGCCAACGAAAACGGCGGCGAGGACAACATTACCGTTATTCTCGCGAAGCTGACCGGAGATGATCTGCCCGAACCGTCAGGCGAAGAGGTCCAGCTTGAATTGATCGACCTCGGCAATATTCACGATACCGCCGATCAGGACACGGCCGAAATTGTTTGATTGTCAGTGTGTTTCGTATTTTCCTCCTATTCCGGTTTGTTCCTCTTGATCCGTGGTTAAAAAAGCGAAACCACGGAAGAAGATGAAAAAAGATAGAACAAGAGGATTCGATAAGAACGGAGAGGAGAATCGCGTTTGCAAAAGGCCTTTGCTAATCGTCACCACGCCATTCCGGCAACTCATTCGTAACGCTCCGGACGTATATCGACGAGCCTTTTATACTGACCACCTCGACCTTTTCACCTTCAACCAGAATACTTTCACTATCAATCGGAAATGCCGTCCAGGTCGATCCATAAACCTTTACTGCGCCTTCATTTAAGGCACCCTTACTTGCTATCGTTACAGTTCCAATCTGGCCCGGAAGCGAATCGACACCCATTTTTAGCGTATTTTCGTCGCTGTGTGAAAGATATTTGGCGAAGATCGTCCTGGACATTGCCGTTAATGCGATCGAAACCGCCGCAAAAACACCGAACTGCAACGCAAATGGTGCACCCAACATACCGGCCCCGGCGGCCGCTAAAGCCCCGATTCCAAACCAAAGCAACACGAAGCCGAGCGTGAACACTTCTGCAATAATTAGCACCACACCCAAAACGAGCCAAATTATCCAAGCCAGTTGATCCATTTAATTCACCTAAGATCCCTTTTCGAGCCAATGATAGCATATCAGGCTAGCCTCATCTGTCTTCCAAAAGCCGGAAAACGTTTGTTTTGAGGTCTTTGAATTCAATAAAACTCGTGCTAACCTCATAAAATCGTGCTGGGGTGGCGGAATTGGTAGACGCCCAGGACTTAAAATCCTGTGCCCTTAGGGGCGTACGGGTTCGATTCCCGTCCCCAGTACCATCAGATAAATTGATTGACGAAGCCTCACTGCCGTGGGGCTTTGTTGATTTGGCACGACGCCTCACTGCCGTGGGGCTTTGTTGATTTGGCACGACGCTTGCCCTAATAATATCGGAGAATCAGAGGAGACAAAATGAAAAACTACCGACTTTTAATACTCGCCGCTTTTTTCGTTACCTTAGTTTTTGGAGAATCGAATACTGCCGATGCGCAGAACCGGCAGGTTTTGGCAAAAGCTGAAAATGTTACCGGAGACCGTTTTACAATTGCCGTGAGAACCGCAAAAGGCGCGAATATTTACGCTGTTGAAAGGCCCACAGCTGCGATGCTTTCGGCAATCGATCAGGGCCTTACCGACCTCTTCGCCGTTTCACGCAGGAACCGCTACAACAGACGTCTGAATTACTCGGACTACACGATTTTCATCGCCAAAGCGGATCGCGACAAAGACAGCCAGGGCAAATACTCACCCGACGTAGCCGTAGGTGCGGCTCAGTACGCCGGGACCGATTTCGATCAGGGCGGTTATATTTACGCCGCCGGAATGGTGGTTGGGTTTAACCAGCCGGCCTTCGTTATTGCAAATCATAAGAATGACTTCAAACGCGTCTCGGACGTTGTACGGTTTGAAGGCGAGCATCTCGTGCTTTATCACAATGATCGCCGTCGATACAACGAAACCGCCGATCACAGCACAGGCGGCGGCCATCCTATCCTTAAATAAGCTTGTTCCACCTGTTCCAGACGTTCCAGTTGTTTCACGCGCTGTGTCGTCCTAAAAAAAGTTTACACTTTTAAGTGGTTAGTCCTGCTATAGGTTTACATTTCATTGTTGGTCCTGAATGCGGTTTACACTTCAAGCCGAGGCTTGGAGTGTAAACCGGCGATATTTGTCCGCACCGTAGTTTTTCCAGTGTTTTTTCAAAGAGCCGTTGTGCAGATGGGCTTCGGCCGGTGTCAGCATATCGATCGACAGATGCGGCCTCAGGTTGTTGTATATGCTCACGGCTTCGGCAACAGAGCTCTCGGCCGCGCCAAAGTCGTTGAAACGCTTCTCGAGCAGTTCTTGCTTGAGAATGCCATTGACTCGCTCGGCGATGGCGTTCTCCAGCGGGTCGCTCTTCTCGCTCATACTGACGCGGATGCAGTTCGTGCCGAGCAGGTTCATGTACCCCGTGCTGTAATATTGCAGCCCGCGATCCGAGTGATGGATCAGGCCAGCGTGGCCCCGATTGTTCGCGAGTGCCGTCTTCAAAGCAGTAACGCATCCTCGTGCCGTTAAGTCGCGGCTCAGATAAAAGCCCACGATCTTTCTCGAATACGCGTCGGTTATGAGGCTCAGATAAGCGAACCCTTCTTTGAGCGAGATGTAAGTTATATCGCTTACCCACAACTGGTTCGAGGAACTCGGAATGAACTCTTTCGCCAGGTTCGGGTATCGCTTCATCCAATAGCCTGAATATGTCGTCCTGGGCTTTCTGAGTCGACGTTTGCGTACCAGCAAGTGATGCTCTCTCAAAAGATCGAAGAACGCATCCCGGCCCAGCCTCACACAGTGCTCCTGCATGAAAGTGGCCAGCATATGATGCAGTTTTCTTGCTCCGATTCGCTTTTGCACCGAGCGCACCCTCGCCGCCTCCCCGAGAACCAGCTCGGTGCTCATCCCCTAGCTCTCCCGCTCCCGAAAATACCCGTAATACGCCTGCCTCGTATAGCCAAGCAGCCGGCAAAGCACCGACAAGCTTCTCTTCTCGCTTTCCCCTGTCTTCATCACTGCCTGGCTCCATGTTTTTTTCGGATCGGTATCTCAAACTGCTCCTCCGCTATGTCGATCATCGCATTTAGAAGCTTGTTGTGAAGCTCCGCCTTCCTCAACTCGCCCCGCAGACGCTTTACCTCCGATGCCAGATCCTCTCCACCAAGTTCCTCTCCCGCAAAAACGTCCGAAACACTTCCCGCAGTATCCAGCTTCTCCACGCCCTCCGCAGCCTTTGCCTGCCTCCCCGCCTCTCGCCCCGTCGCCTTCACCCACCGATGCAGCGTGCTCGACGACACCCCGTGCCTCAACTCCATCTCCCGGTAACTCTCCTCGCCTGCCAAATACTCTCCAACGATCTCTTCCTTCAACTTTTCTCTCATATCCGTCCCTTCCTGTCCCACTTTATGTGTAAACTTATTTCAGGACAAGACACGCGCTGGAACGGAACACTATCGCAAGTTGTCTGCCCGAAATCGTGCATGCCATCTACCAAATTGTAACCATAAAGTATGGACAAACTTTCACCGCAAACGGTAGAATGCGATAAATCAATGCGATTTAATGTTTTCTGCTGAATTTTAGCTAATGGCACAGCCATTGCAATAATGCTTCGCGGATGTTGTTTGAGAATCCGCGAAGATGGAGGTTGGATGAACTTCTACGCTCGTATTGCCAAAGTCTTCGCAGTTTTATTTTTGCTCTTTGTAAACTTTTCTTTGCTAAATGCCCAGGGCGATTCTATCTATCGGCTGCCGGTCGGAACGAAGATTATGCTTAGCATGGATTCCGAGATCAGCTCGAAGGTATCGGTGGTCGATGATACTTTCACCACTACTGTTTCGAAACCGCTGTCTATACGCAACTCGGTTGTGCTGGCTGCGGGAACCGTGATCGAAGGCCGCGTTACCAAGGTTTCAAGTGCCGAAGCTGGCGGAAGGAACGGTCAGATGCAGGTTCGGTTTGAAACGATCCGGTTTGGCAATAATCAAAAACGATCAATTGATGGTCTTTTGGTAACCGAATTAAAAGCTGCGTCGTCAAAGACAGGCAATTTGTTTGCGGTATTCGGCGGAACTGCTATCGGAGCTATATTCGGTGCGGCCTCAAAGGCCGAGAACGGAGCCCTGATCGGTGCGGGAATCGGTGCGGGAGCCGGAACGGGAATAGCGGTCCTGCGAAAAGGAAAAGATGTATTCATCCGAACCGACGAACAGTTCGAGATCGAATTAAAGAGTGAAGTTACGCTGCCGGTCAGCGATTATTGAAAACAGTTTTATAAATTTGGTCGTTGATTTATCCGCGACCATTTTGAAAAAGTCCGATGCGAAGGGGAGAGCGCATCGGGCTTTTTTAGCGCCCTCGCGCTTTTGCAACCATGTCTCTCACTTGGGCTGCTAACGTCGGAGCATGAAAGGGAATCCCGTCTTTGATCGTCCACTCGATTCCGCCGGTCTTAACAGTTTTTCCGTCCCGGACCTCTTCAACGCCCGTCGGATAGAGAACTTTGATATTTTCGAGAGGATTGCCGTTGACGACGATCAGATCGGCCTTAAAGCCGACACGTATCCGGCCAATTCTGCCCTCCTCGCCAAGTATTTTTGCATTATTGCTCGTCACGTGCTGAATTACCTTTAGTGGATGAAATCCGGCTTCCTGGTGAAGCTCGAGTTCGCGTATCAGCCCAAAGCCATACATTTGGTAAATGAATCCGGCGTCTTCGCCGGCTCCTATCAACCCGCCGCGCTTTTCGAATTCAAGCAGAGCACGCATCCAAATACGGTAATTTTCTTTCCAAAATGTTTCGTCGGTCGATGTCCAGCCGATAAAATACGAACCGTGATTGGCTGGATTCGGTTTGAAATACTCCGCAAGTACGGGATGGAGATATTCGCCAAAGGCCGGATTCGTTTGCGCCCTTTGCAGGTCGCGTGAAGCATCATAAATGTCGAGTGTCGGATTCCACGCGACGCCTGCTTCTACCATTCCGTCAAATACCTTCATCAACCGTTCCCAGTTTGCCTCGCGCCAAAGCCTTCCAGCATAGCGAAACCGGTCGACCTCATTGTTATAATTATAAGCTGCGGGAAAGCTTTGCCGACCGCTCTCGATTGCAGCGTCAGGAATTCCATACCAGTGTTCGATGCTGGTCGTACCGAACTTAATGTCGTCCCAAGCGGTCGTTTCCTCGACACCGGTGTGATGGGCCACGCGAAGACCAACCTTTTTTGCCTCATCCATCATCACTTGCATAATGTCGCGGTCGACGCCGAAAAGTTTGATTCCGTCGTAACCGGCATCTTTTAATTCTCGTACGCGTGCACGGGCCTGTTCGGCGGTCGATGGCGAAGGTGGCGATTGAAACACGCCGTAACCAAAAATGCGGGGCGAGGCTATCTGATTTGCGGCGCTTTGCTCACGCCACACAAGCGTCTTCTTCGACGCTCCTACATCGCGAACTGTAGTTATCCCGCACGCTAGCCACATTTTCATACAGTATTCAACCGGCTGCGGCTTGCCGCCACGTTCGTCCTGCGTGTGGCCGTGTAGATTAATGAGACCAGGCAAAACGTACTTGCCGCGTGCTTCGATCTCCAATTCACCCACCGCCGGGCGTTTGGCGTTCCCTTCTTTTGCCGCGACAGGATCGATAGAAACGATCTGCGAGATGAGATCGTTCTCAATAACAATGTCAAATGGACCGGCCGCCGGTTTCCCGCTTCCATCGACCGTAATGGCGTTGCGGATGACTATACGCTTATGTTTTTTTCCCGATGCGGACGAAATGTCGGCTTGAGCAAAAAAAGCCGTCGGAGATAAAAAGTATAGGACGAGCAAAGAGGCTACGAGACAAAAGATTTTCATTCTTATGGTTGTTGAAAGGTTTTTAGATCGGGCAGTGGAAAGTTAACACCAAAATCAGCCCGAAGCAAACATTAGTCCAGTAAACCGATGCGGTTGTTTGCGGTAAATTTCTGCTCATCATAAAATAGTCCTCGTTAATCACAAACGTATTTTAATCAAGTTTAAGAGAGGAAAATAATGGCTGGAAGAAATAAGATTACGGTTGTCGGTGCTGGAAATGTGGGAGCAACGGCTGCGCACTGGATCGCGAGCAAAGAACTCGCCGACGTTGTATTGGTTGATATTGTCGAAGGTACTCCGCAGGGAAAGTCGCTCGATCTAGCACAGGCTGCTCCGATCGACGGCTTTGACGTGAAACTCGTCGGTGCAAATTCGTATGAGGCAACGGCGGATTCGGATATCGTTATCATTACTGCCGGGCTGCCCCGCAAACCGGGAATGAGCCGCGATGATCTTTTGAAGACTAATTCGGACATTGTCGGACAGGTAACCGAACAGGTTGCGAAATACTCGCCGAATTCATTTATTATTGTCGTTTCAAATCCGCTCGACGCGATGACGCAGGTTGCATTTCGCCGTTCGGGCTTTCCAAAGAACCGCGTCATGGGAATGGCCGGCGTTCTGGATTCGGCCCGCATGCGTTGCTTTTTGGCGGAGGCTCTGGAAGTATCGGTTGAGAACGTTACAGCGTTTGTGCTTGGCGGTCATGGCGACACTATGGTTCCGCTGCCGCGTTATTCTACATGTGCGGGAATTCCGATTACCGAGCTATTGTCCAAGGATGTTATAGACGCGATCTTGACGCGTACCGCAAACGGCGGCGCCGAGATCGTCGGGCTGCTGAAGACAGGATCTGCTTATTACGCACCCAGCCTGGGAGCTGTCGAGATGGCCGAAGCAATTCTCAAGGACAAGAAAAAGATTCTTCCGTGCGCCGTCTATCTCGAAGGCGAATACGGCATCAACAATCTATTCGTAGGCGTCCCCGTCAAACTCGGCAAGAACGGCATCGAGCAAATAATCGAAATAAGCCTGACAAACGACGAACGTGCGGCGTTGCAAAAGAGCGCCGGAGCAGTTCAGGAATTGGTCGATATCCTTGGCATTTAGATCAATTTCATTTTACAGCAGAGGAGGGGAAGTTTGGCCGCTTTCCCTTTTCTTTTTTTTGGCGGCATGAAAATCGCGAGATTGTAAGCACTCATTCCGCGTCAAAGTCTCGACATGGCCTTGCGGTAAATCAGTCAAAACAATTGGCTGAGAAGATCGGCATCGGTCAGAATGAACAAATCAGTTTTCCCGAAACCCGCTCTAAACTAATTCAAACCTCGGTATTGATTGACTTTCCAATGTTGGACAGTTATGGCACAGCCATTGCGAATAGGCTTTCCGCACACCAGTGCAGTTACGATCCTCAGTGAAACACAAAAATATGAGCAGCCTTAACCTAAAACAATTTTGCACCTCGCTGGTTCTGATCGGAATCACGCTGCAGACGCTTTCGTTCGGTGTCGCCGGACAACGACGCGACGGCGATAGTAAATCGCCGAGCGTCTCGAAAGCCGTGCGCGAAGAGCCGGAAGATCTCGCTCCAAAACGAAAGATCGCTGCCGATTTGGAAGAAAAATCGGAAGAAGTTTTTCAGGGAATGCGTTCCGATGAAATGCAGCAAGTGATCATTCAGCTTAAGTCCGAAACGAAACTGAACGAACGCCTCGGCGATTTAACTTCTGAAGAACGCGACGAAGTTTTTATCCGTGAGGTACAGGACAACAAGGCCAAAGAAGGCATCATAATTGCAGATTTAACCGTTGTCGGCGGTAAACTTAAGAAGTCATACCGAAATCTGGGTTTAGTCAGTGCGGAGCTTCCGCTGTCGCAGATTAGGGAGCTTATCAAATCTGACAACGTCGCTTACGTTTCACCGGACAGGGAGATTGAGTCATTCGGTCATCTTGGGAATACGACAGGTTGGGATAATCCTGGCATCGCTGACCGCGGCGACAGTGATCCCAATACTTGGCTTGGCGGCGGAGTGGGACATATTGCCGTCATCGACAGCGGAATTGACTCGAATCATACGCTTCTTAAATGGACATTAGATGGCGGAGACTCAAAGGTTGCTTATAGCAAGGATTTTACAGGACAAAACATCGCGGGCGACCCGTACGGACACGGTTCACACGTGGCCTCGATGCTTGCCGGCGATGCAGGTTTGCAAGGGTCCGCGTATGAAGCGGTTGCTCCTGGCTCTAATCTCATCAGTCTGCGCGTTTTGAACAGTACGGGACAAGGGACGGTCAGTAATCTGATTGCGGCTCTTGATTGGACGGTTGCGAACAAAACGGCCTGGAACATTCGCGTTATCAACATGAGCCTCGGGACGGCGGCGAAAGACAGCTACAAAAATGATCCGTTGTGTCTTGCGGCCCGACGTGCGGTAAATGCAGGAATCGTGGTAGTTGCGTCGGCGGGAAATTATGGAAAAAATGCATTAGGAGCCAAACAATACGGCAGTATAGGCTCGCCCGGTATCGAGCCTTCTGTAATCACTGTCGGCGCGGCGAACACGATGGGAACTGATTATCGTAGCGATGATACGGTTGCTTCGTTTAGTTCGCGCGGCCCAACGCGCGGCTATGTAACGCTCGCCAACGGCGCAAGAAAATATGACAATTTGATCAAACCCGATTTGGTTGCTCCGGGAAACAAATTAATCGGAGCACGCGGTTACTACAACGGAACCGAAAATTTGCTGGCGAGAAGTTATACAACTTTAAGAACAGGCACCGCTACCGCTAACACCGAAAAGGTCATGTATCTTTCGGGAACTTCGATGGCGGCACCGGTTGTTGCGGGTGCGGCAAGTTTGTTGATACAAACCAATCCGAATTTGACCCCAAATCTTGTGAAAGCAATTTTGATGTATTCGGCACAACCTTTGCCAAATGCCAACTCAGTGGAGCAAGGTGCCGGCCTTCTGAATATCGACGGCGCGGTGCGGATTGCCCGCCTCGTAAAAACGACGATGCCGACGACCAACGGCGCGGCTTTGCTCAACAGTGCGCTGCCGACCTCGCAATCAAGCAACTTTTGGGGAGCGACGGTTTATTGGGGCAAAGGTGTTATTACCAATTACGGATTTCTCCATGGCAATGACCTGATGAACAAATGGCAGGGAATTTATGCTAAAGGCGTTCTCGTAGGAGACGGCACCCCGTTCTCGGGAAGCACGCTGACGAAGTCATCGACGCTGACGTCGGGAACTTTGAGTCTTTATCAAGGTGCAATCAAAAACAACGGCGTGCTTGTGGGCGACGGAACATTGTTCCTAAGCTCAAACGCAATGGGCGGCAGCCCAACACCAACCTTTAACCCGTTTGGTGTTCTGGTCAGCGATGGTGTTTTGGTCGGTGACGGAGTGTTGGTTGGTGATGGTGTACTTGTCGGTGACGGGGGTGCTTATTCAACCCAGGCACTTCTCGGCGACAACACGGCGTGTATGCTGCCAGCCCCATAGATTTCGACAGAACCGCCTATCATATGTCCGGGTCAGGCTGCAAAGACTGGCCTTTTTTGCTGGCCAAGATTCACTCAAATTGACCTTATTCAACCAGTCAGCCTGACCGACAACGTCCAATTATATGATCCCGAAGTTTCCATTAGCCCAGTATTCGTGGGGACTTTAACCCTTTTTGTGGTCTGGCACGGGCATTGCGAACGGATATCTGCCGAACGCCAAGGCAGGTCAGTAAATTGTCTTAGAGGAAACTAAAATGTTTAACCGACTCAACTTCAAACAAACTTCCGCCAAATTAGTTCTTTTAGCGATATCAATGCAGATGCTTCCATTTAGCATCTTCGGTCAATCGGTGAAAAATGACCGGGCCAGAGAAGTAATGGTTGACGAAGTCTTTCAAGAAGGACTGGAGAATCAAATCGATCTCGTTCAGCAAAACAAAATCGCGCCCGATTTGGAGTTAAGGATTGACGATCTGACAAAGGGTTTCCGAGCCGATGAATCTCAACCGGTTATCATTCAATTGAAAAACGCAACAGAAATCAACAATTCTCATGGCGATGAATTCAGTCAGGATGTGAAGGAACAAATGATTGCCGAAGAAGTGCAGGCGAACAAATCTCGAGCTTTGACTGTAAAGTCAAAATTAAGGGGCATGAACGGCCGATACAAGAAATCTTTCGCTCATCTTGGTTTAGTAACAGCCGATTTGCCCCTCTCGAAAGTTCGTGAACTCATTGAGGACGAAGACGTTGCATATATCTCGCCTGACCGTGAAACGGAAGCCACCGGGCATATTGAAACGACTACCGGCGCGTCATTGGTGCGTTCGTTGGTTACCGGCACAACGATCGGCGGCAACGGGATCGGTATCGCCATCCTCGACAGCGGCGTCGAAGGCAACCATGCGGACTTCAAACCGATTATCACTTCGCGCGTCGTTTATCACAAATCTTTTATTACCGGCAATACCGACACGTCCGACAAATACGGTCACGGCACACACGTTGCCGGTCTCGCCGCCGGAACCGATATTTTTAGCAACAACAACTCCGGCTACTACAACGGCACGGCCCCGAGTGCAAATGTGCTCAACCTCAAGGTTTTGGATGACACTGGCCGGGGAACAGTCAGTAATGTTATCGCCGCTATCGATTGGGCGATCGCCAATAAAGCGGCCTACAACATTCGCGTCATGAATATGAGCCTCGGCACCGGTGCGAAAGATTCGTACACAACCGATCCGTTGTGCCTGGCGGCCCGCCGTGCGTTCAATGCCGGAATCGTTGTGGTTGCCTCAGCCGGAAACAACGGCAAAGACGCAGCCGGTAACAAGGTCTATGGCGGCATCGGCTCGCCCGGCATCGAGCCATCGGTTATTACCGTCGGTGCCGTGAATACATACGGAACCGATATCCGCAGCGACGACACCATCGCCACATTTAGCTCGCGAGGCCCGACACGTGGCTACACGACGGTCAGTGGCGTTAGAAAATATGACAACCGCATCAAACCCGATCTCGTCGCTCCCGGCAACAAGCTAATTGCAGCGGCAGCTGTAGGCACCGGCACCGCCGATCCCTTGACCGGTTGGATATATTACAAGAACAAACTGGTCACCGATTATCCGTCGATTCAGGTCACGCAGTATGTCGATTCGGGCGCCGGTGTAAACCGGAAGGGCTATCAATACCTTAGCGGCACATCGATGGCGGCTCCGACCGTTTCCGGCGCAGTCGCGCTGATGCTGCAAATCAGGCCAAATCTCACGCCGAGTCTTGTTAAGGCAATCCTTATGTATTCGGCACAGCCGATCAACGGAGCCAATACTTTCGAGCAGGGAGCGGGCAATCTGAACGCGGACGGCGCAGCCAGACTTGCTAAACTCGTAAAAACAACGCTGCCGACCACCAATGGTTCGGCCATGCTTTCGGCCACGCTGCCTGCTTCGCAGACAAGCGTCATTGCCGGAGAAACCGTGTATTGGGGCAAAGGCGTTATCACAAATTATGGTTTCCTGTACGGCAACGACCTGATGACGAAGTTTCAGGGAATGTACAAAAACGGCGTACTCGTCGGCGACGGCACACCCTTTTCCGGCACCGTGATCGCCCGCTCGACCACATTAACCAGCGGAACATTATCGCTCTATCAAGGAGCGATCAAAAACAATGGCGTGCTCGTCGGTGACGGAACCTTATTCCTGAGCTCAAACGCGATGGCCGCTACATTTGCTCCTTATGTCAATGGACAAGGCGTCCTGGTTGGCGACGGCGTCCTTATCGGTGACGGTGTCCTGGTCGGTGACGGGGTTCTGATCGGCGACGGAAACGCGACCGCGTTGGCCACTTGGTTGGGTGACAATACCGCAAGCATGCTTCCGGCACCTTAAAATTTAGACAACTGTTTCTCTTACCTTAAGGTCAGGCCGAAAGAGCCTGGCCTTTTCCCTTGAAATATTTTCGGTCAAAAACCATAAGTAAGGACGGACTTTGTCGAATCGAGCGAATATCAAACGGGCCGGAGCAGGCAAAGCATTTATTAGAACAGAACTAACGCAGTCGGTTTCCTTCCTTTATTCCACTTTCGTTCAGTCTGACCGAACCATTCACTCAAACTGATTTGAAAAGAATTGCTCCATCCTTTCCTAAGTTCGCTAACACCATTATTCACAATACTTAACTCTTTGGCATACTCCTTGATTAAGAGAGTTCGATGGCACATGCCTTCATTTATGCCCATAAGGAGCCAGAACAATGAGACTGTTAACTAAAAATTCTTCAATATTAAGCAAGGCGATTTCCCTCACCTTACTTTATTCGTTCATCTTTACGAATATCGTTGCCGTAGGGACTTTCGCCGCCAGCAAAACCGAATCCTCGTCCATCACATCTGCTACCACAAGATTTACTACCGATTTGACGCAGCTTGGCCGTGACGGAAGATTGCGTGAAAACCTAAGCCTTGAGAACGACACGCTTCGTCTCATAAAGGTGTTAGCCGGTGGTGGTCAGCGTCAGCCGGTCATCGTGGATGAAAAAGGCGAGAACCAGGATCTTGTTGTCGAGCAGCTTGCGATGCGTATCGCGAACGGTAGTGTTAACAGCAATCTTTCGGGTGTCTCTATTCTAAAGCTCGAAACAGCGACGCTCTTCTCCAATTCAAATTCAGTGTCCGACGCTTCTGACCGGATCGAATCAGTTATCGACGAAGTTGTCGCCTCGAACGCGAAGACGATCCTTTTCGTCGATGAGCTGACGAACGTGCTCGAAGCCGGCAATGCAGGTGCAAAGCTGATCGAGAATATCAGCAAAGGAAAGCTGAAGATCATCGGCGGAAGCTCGAAAGCGGCGTTTAGTGCAAAAATCGAAAACACTGAGACCGCTTCCCTGTTTGAAATAGTTGCGATTGACGGTAACAGCAGCCCTGAAACAAAAACGGATCGCCCGACACGCGAAGGCCGAACGTACAAAGGCGATAATGTTTCGTCGGATCTTCGGAAGATGATGGCGGATGACCCAACCAAACGTGTTGATGTCATCATCCAGGCGAAGGATGCGGACAATGCGGCGTTACGCGGTTTGCTCGCAAACGGCGAGGCTCGGATTTCAGACCGAATCGGCAAAACCGAAACATTGGTCGTAAACATGCCTTTGTCGACGATCGAAAGCCTTTCGGTAAGCGGAATGATCAACTATGTTTCGCCCGATCGCGAAATCAAATCACTCGGACACGTCGAAACGACTACGGGAACATCCTTAATGCGTTCGCAGCCTTCGGGCTACGGCCGCGCCTCGGCATATACGGCGAATGGTGCAGGTGTTGGCGTCGCTGTCATTGACTCCGGCATTTACGCGGATCAAAAATCTTTCAAGGACGGCACGACAAATTCACGTGTGGTTTATAGCCAAAGTTTCGTATCGGGTGTCACCTCAACCGAGGACGAATACGGACATGGAACGCACGTTGCCAGTATTCTGGCCGGTAGTGCTTCGAGAGACACGAATGCCTATCAAGGTATCGCTCCGAAAGCAAATCTTATCAATTTGAAAGTTCTCAATAGTTTGGGCTATGGTTCAACCTCGGCTTTGCTCAACGCCCTGGATTGGGTTAAAAACAATCGCACAACCTA
>JANNGV010000231.1:0-12216 GCA_031404055.1 Chloracidobacterium sp. | reverse complement strand
ATGCAAACGGCCTCGTCGGCGTATCGGACGTGCAAAGCTTCGCGGTCCGCCTCCGAATGCACGGCGACCGTCTTGATGCCCATTTCCTTACACGTCCAGATGATCCGGTTTGCGATCTCACCTCGATTTGCGATCAGGATTTTGCGAATCTCTCTCATCGAAAATAGTAAATCGTGAATCGTAAATCGAAAGAGCTTTACCTCAATTCACGATTCACGATTCACGATTCACTCAGTTTTATTTCCTTATTCCGAAAAGCGGCTGGCCGTATTCGACCGGCTGGCCGTTTTCTACGTAGATCTTAACAACTTCGCCTGACGTTTCGGCTTCGATCTCGTTCATCAGCTTCATGGCCTCGACAATGCACACTATCGAAGTTTCCGAAACCTTGCTTCCTTCCTTAACATACGGCTCCTTATCAGGGCCGGCCGAACGATAAAAAGTGCCGACGATCGGTGATGTAATCTTGAAAAGCTCTTCCTCAACCGGAGCAGCAGGCTCGCCCGGCCGGAACTGTTGCCGCCAAACCAGCGGCTGGTGCAGCCGGGGCCGAAGCGGCGGCAGGAGCAGCATACGAAACGGGTTGATATTGCGTGAACGGTGCCGCAACCGCCTTGCTTAGACGAACGCGAATGTTTTCGTTCTCAAACTCAAAATCCGTAAAGCCGTGCTCGTTAACAAGTTCGGCCAATTCGCGAAGCTCGTCCATGTTCAGCGAGGCGTCAAGCGACGATTTAGCTTTTTTGCCGCCGCGCTCGGCATTTTTTGTGGTGTCCGGTTTCTCTTTTTCCATTGCCTTCGCAGAAGCTGTATTTTCACTCATCGTGCGCTTCTCCTGATAAAGAGACTAGGTTCTGTTGACTTTGCAATCACAGCCTCAAGAAGATTGGTCGTCCGGGTAAGTTCTCTAAGTTTTGCTCCTCTTGTTCCTTTTTGATCATCTTGTTCGGTGGTTAAGATTTAAATCAAACCACGGAACAAAGAGGAACAGGAACGAACAAGAAGAAAAAAACAAATTTCCCCGTAATTCCTTATGTCAGCATTTAGCCTTTTGCAGCCAACTCACGCGGGTTATCGACCAATTCGATCACGGCCAATTCGGCATTATCGCCAACGCGTCGGCCCACCTTGATGATCCGCGTGTAACCGCCGTTCCGATCTTTGTAACGAAGACCGAGTTCGCTGAACAGACGCTGCACAGCTTTTACACCTGCCGTTCGTTCTATCGGGTCTTTGGCTTCGCCCTTCTTCCCGCGAAACTTGCTTTGCTCCGTCTTAAAAGTGCTGTTGCCGGCATGGAAGTACCGTGCCGCCTGCCGACGCAGATGAACTTCCTTTATTTTCGCATCGTCACCGGTCAAAGCCTGAGCTTTGCGGGCCAGCGTTATTGCCTTTTCAACAAACGGGCGAAGCTCCTTCGCCTTCGGAACCGTAGTTACAATATGCTCTTTTTCGGCATTTATCAAAGACGTAGCGAGATTTCGGAGTAGCGACATACGATGCTCCGTTGTACGCCCAAGTTTGCGATGTGCTTTTAAATGTCTCATTTTAGTTAAAGGATAAAGGATGAAGGATGAAGAATAAAGTGAAAAACCGATTCCGGCTTTATTCTTTATCCTTCATCCTTTTAATCTAGGTCTCGTCCGCCCGATCCTGGGATCGGATTTCCCTGCTCGTCAAAGTCCATTCCAAAATCGAGGCCCATGCCGTGTAGAAGATCTTTGATCTCGGTCAAGGACTTCTTTCCAAAATTCTTGGTGTTGAGCATGTCCTTTTCGCTTCTGCGAATAAGATCGCGAATCGATCGGATATCCGCATTCTTCAGGCAGTTGTACGAGCGAACTGACAGCTCCAGTTCATCAACTGGTTTGTCGAGAAGATCGTTTCTCATCAGCGGCGGACGTGCGATGTCCTCGTATTTATATTCTTCCTCTTCCTCTTCGAAATTGATGAAGATCGACATGTGGTCCTTCACCAGTTTCGCCGCCAGGCCGATCGAATCTTCAGGTTTGACTGAACCGTCGGTCCAAACTTCGATGGTCAATTTGTCGAACTCAGTGTTCGAACCCTGACGAGTCTTGTCTACATTGTAATTCACCTTTTTGATCGGCGTATGCACCGAATCGATAGGGATGTAGCCCACTGACAGGTCTTCGTCGTTATTCAGTTCCGCAGAAACGTAGCCGCGGCCGCGTTTCAGACGCATTTCAACGTTGAACGAACCGGAGCCGCTAATCGTTGCGATGTGAATGCCTGAATCGAGCACCTCGACATCACCGTCGCCTTCGATATCGGCACTTGTGACTTCGCCAGCCCCTTTTTTGCTGATCGTCAGTGTTTTAGTTCCTCCGCCATGCAGAAGGAAGGGAACCTGTTTCAGGTTCAGAATTACATCGGTCGCATCTTCGACAAAACCTTTTATCGACGAAAATTCGTGCTCGACGCCTTCGATCTTGACCGCCGTGATAGCCGCACCTTCGATCGCGGAAAGCAGGGCACGGCGAATCGAGTTGCCGATGGTCGTGCCAAAGCCGCGTTCAAACGGCTGAGCGTAAATCTTACCGTATCGCGGGGTCAGGGTTTCGGTTTCAACGTTCAAACGCCCGGGCATTTGGAAATCAGTCCAATTATTGCTTTGTGTCATATATGTTCTTTTAAAAGTCCTACGAGTTGGCTTTGTCCCCGGGTCCGATAGCAAGAACGAACTTTCTTGACCCGGCTACTTTAGCCAACTCTGTTAAATTACTATTTACTGTAAAGCTCGACGATTAGCTGCTCGTTGATATTGGCGTCAATATCCTGGCGCGTCGGCAAAGCCGAAATCGCTACGCTCAGATCTTTGCCGCCCGGAGCTATCCAACCCGGACGCCCGCGGCCAGCGGCTGTCTGCCATGCGCCTTCAACGTGTGTATTCTTGTGGCTCTTATCCTTGACGGTTATCGCGTCGCCGACCTTTACCTGGAAGGACGGAATATCAACTTTCTTGCCGTTGACTTCGATATGGCCGTGATTCACGAGCTGGCGTGCCTGTCGCCGCGATGTCGAAAAACCGGCGCGGTAAACTACGTTGTCCAAACGCTTTTCAAGCATAAACAACAAGTTTTCGCCGGTAACGCCTTTCTGTGCTCTGGCCTTTTCGAAATAATTGCGAAACTGTTTTTCAAGCACAAAGTAAATACGCTTTACTTTCTGCTTTTCGCGAAGCTGCTCGCCATAACCGGCAAGCATCTTGCGTCTGGCGGCTCCGTGCTGTCCCGGAGGATTAGTTCCCCGCTTTTCGATCGCGCACGACGGTTTGAAACACCGGTCGCCCTTCAAAAATAACTTTCCACCTTCGCGGCGGCACAACCGGCACACCGCATCTCTATATCTAGCCATTTACTTATTTGCCTCCGATCTGTCAGCGATTGCCGCCGACACTCTGTTACTCGGAAAAGTTTACAGAAAGCCGAAGCTTCCCTTCATCCTTTCGATAGTTAATAAAATCAACGTAAGCTCCCCTCCTTTCAAAGGAGGGGTGGACGCCGCTTCGGCGGACGGGGTGGTTCTCTTCTTCACCGCACATCCGAAACTCAAATTCGTCAAACTCTTCTGCGCTTCGGCGGCCTGCATCCATTGTGCGGGATCGGCGTCGTATCGCGGATCGATGTCACGCGGATACCTGCCTGATTGATCGCACGAATCGCAGACTCGCGGCCGCCGCCCGGTCCTTTAACTCTAACCTCAACCTCACGCATTCCTGCTTCAACAGCTTTTCTTGCGGCTTCTGAGGCGGCCTGCTGGGCGGCAAAAGGCGTCCCTTTCCGAGAGCCTCTAAAGCCTCTTGCGCCGGATGACGACTGTGCAACCAAATTGCCCTGCGTGTCGGTGATCGAGATAAGCGTATTGTTGAAGGAAGCCGAGATGTGAACAATCCCCAGCGGGATATTCTTTCGCTCTTTCTTCTTAAAAGTCTTCTTTTTTGCTACTGCTTTTGCCATTTTTGTTTAGTTCAAAGTTCAAAGTTCAAAGTTCAAAGTTCAAGGTTACGCCATATATCGACTTTGAACCTTAAACCTGGAACCTGAAACTACTTCTTACCTGGTGCCTTCTTCTTAGCGACTGCGGCTTTACGCGGTCCTTTTCGTGTGCGTGCATTCGTCGACGTTCGCTGACCGCGTACCGGTAAACTCCTGCGATGCCGCAAGCCGCGATAGCAGCCGATGTCCATCAGACGCTTGATATCCATCTGGATACGCTTACGCAGATCGCCTTCGATATCGCCCTGGCCGTCGAGAATCGTACGGATCTTATTTAATTCATCTTCGCTCAAATCCTTGATCTTGGCGTCGATGCTGATATCTGCCTCTCCCAACACGGCAGTAGCGCGGGATTTCCCGACGCCGTAAATGTACGTTAAACCGATCTGTGCCCTCTTGTTAGGCGGTAAATCAACTCCTGCTACACGAGCCATATTTTCTCCAATTTGCTGATCGTAAATAGTGAATCGTCAATCGGGACGCTTTTTATCGATTTACGATTCACTATTTACCCTTGGCGCTGTTTATGCTTCGGATTTTCGCAGATCACCCGAACAATGCCTTTTCTATGAATAACCTTGCACTTATCGCACATCTTCTTTACTGAAGGACGAACTTTCATAATATTTCCAGCCTCTACTTATAGCGGTACGTAATGCGTCCACGCTTTAGATCGTACGGCGACAATTCGACCAACACTTTATCTCCGGGCAATATGCGAATAAAATTCTTACGCATTTTACCGGATATGTGGGCAAGAACTTCGTGTTCGTTCCCGTCCACCGCGACCTTGAACATTGCATTCGGCAAAGTCTCCAGCACGGTCGCAGTTACCTCTATCGCTTCTTCCTTGGACATAGTAGCTAAAGCCAACCCGCTGATTAGTTGGACAAACCATAAATATTAACCGTTTTTTTAGCGGTTTTCAAGTCAAGCAGCCACGGTTTCGGCTTTATCCATTTTTAATGCCCGCTTTTGCTCTTTCGTAAGCGTTAATATCTCGGGCCCGTCCGCCGTCACGGCAAGCGTGTGCTCAGCGTGCGCCGACGGTTTTCCGTCCAGAGTGACAACCGTCCATTTATCGTCCAGCGTCTTCGTTTCCTGCGTGCCGAGATTTAACATAGGCTCGATCGCAAAACAATATCCGGCCCGAATCTTTTCCTTTGTTCCCTGCCGCCCGTGATTCGCGATCTGCGGCGATTCGTGCATCGAACGCCCGATGCCATGGCCCGTATAATCGCGAACAATGCCGTATCCAAACTTCTCCGCATGCTGCTGAATTGCCCAGCCGATATCGCCGACGCGTTTGTTCACATAACACTGCTCGATGCCCAAAGCCAGGCACTCTTCCGTTACGCGTATAAGCTGCTTCAATTCGTCGCTGATCTCGCCCACCGGAACCGTCATCGCGGTATCGCCTACAAAACCGTTCAGAGTACACGCCAGGTCGAGCGAGACAATATCGCCGACCTTTAGCGGTGCCGCCGTCGAAAAGCCATGCACTATCTGTTCGTTGACCGAAGCGCAGATAGCGAACGGAAATGGCACCATGCCGTGCGGTTTGTAACCGATAAAGGTTGGGATCGAACCCGCATCGCGCATCATTTTCTCCGCCGCGGTATTCAGATCGAGAGTCGAAACACCGGGCTTGACCATCGCTCGAAGGGCTTCACGAACCTCGGCAATAAGCTCGCCGACGACACGCATCTTGTCCAGATCTTTTTGCGATTTCGCGATTATCATTCTTAGTCCGAGAAAGTTCTTAATAAAAGAAAAAATGGCCACGGAGATTACCAAAAAAGTTAAAAAACACTAACGAAACCTTGGATATACCATTCATGTTCTTTCTTGTTCCTCTCCTTCCGTGGTGAGGATTTGAAGCAAACCACTGATCAATAGGAACAAGAAGGAATAAAAGAAGCGGTCGCCCGATTCTTTTTGGAAAAGCTCAATGTCAACTTCCGCCCGATATCTTTAAATCAATTGCTCAAGCTGACGGTAGATATCCTCTACTTCGCCCGTACCATCAACCTTATTCAACCGTCCAGATTTCTCGTAGTATGCAAGCAGCGGCTTTGTCAGCTCGTCGTACGTTTCAAGCCGGACTTTGACCTTTTCTTCGTGGTCATCGGCACGATGTTGAAGCTCGGCATCAGGATGAATATCACAGACCCCGTCAGTCTTCGGCGGCTTCGAATAAATGTTGTATATCTCACCGCAAACCGGACAGCTTCTGCGTCCCGTCAACCGCTTCATCAATTCTTCCTTCGGAACATCGACCTCGATCGCCTCGATCTCTTTACCCTGCTCTTTTGCAAGCTCCTCAAGCTGTTCGGCCTGAATAGCGGTTCGCGGATAACCGTCAAGAACATAGGTGCCGGAGATATCCGGCTTCGATGTCCGCTCCTGCACGATCTTGTATGTCAGATCGTCCGAGATCAGCTTCCCCGACGCCATGATCGCCTGAACCTCGCGAGCCAGCGGCGTGTCCGAATTTTTCATCTCCCGGAACATGTCGCCGGTCGAGATCTGCGGAATCCCGCGTCGCTCATCCAGCAGACGCGCCTGCGTTCCCTTTCCCGCTCCCGGTGCGCCGATCAAAACAATTATCTTACTCATTTATTCTTACCACAGAGACACAGAGACGCGGGAAAAATGGAGAATTGAAAATTGAAAACGGAAAATAAAAGAATCGTTCCGGCATTCTCCGTTTTCAATTTTCCATTTTCAATTGTTCTTCTCCGCGTCTCTGCGTCTCTGTGGTTCAAAAATCTTTACGACCGTCTGCCGCGTAATCGCGAACCGGCCCCTAAAAAGCCTTCGTAATTTCTCATTACCAGTTGTGCTTCGATCTGGGCAACGGTGTCCATCGCAACGCCGACAAGGATCAAAAGCGAGGTTCCGCCGAAGAAGAACTGGTAGCCCAATCCCGTCGGTATCCAGCTTAATCCGGGCGTTGCGGTCAAAAATGCATCCAGTCTATCGCCGATAAACGGCAGACGAGCGACCTTAAATCCGCTCAAGAGGACCTGCGGCACGAAAGCTACAAAAGCCAGATAGATCGCTCCGACTGTCGTCAGCCGCGTCAGAATACCGTTCAGGTATTCCGCCGTCGGTGCTCCCGGACGTATGCCGGCTACAAAACCACCGTGCTTTCTAAGATTATCGGCAACCTCGTCGGTGTTGAAAACGATCGTTATGTAAAAGAATGTGAACAGCACGATGAGCGAAATAAATACGAGTTCGTAATACGGATCGCCGCCGTGAAATTGCTGGAAGAATCCATGCACCTGCCCCCAGGCGGTATTCGTGTCAGCCGGATCCGGCGGAAACGCCGAGAACAATGTCTGCGGCATCGCCAGCACCGACGACGCAAAGATCACCGGGATAACTCCGCCCATGTTGATCTTGAGCGGCAATTTCGTTTCCTGTCCCTGAAAGGTTTGGCTGCCGACGCGTCTGCTGGCATATGTAATAGCTATATTTCGCCGTGCCGACTCGACATAAACGACAAGTGCGATCAAGGCCACCAAAACAACGACCAGGAAGATAACCCCCAGCGTTTGCATCGCATCGCCCGCTCGAACGCGTTCGGATACCTGCACGATCGCACTCGGCAATCCGATAACAATACCCGCAAAGATAAGAAGCGAAATACCGTTACCTACGCCGCGTTCGGTTATTTGCTCACCCAGCCACATCACAAAAACCGTTCCGGTGGTCAGCGTGATCACGACCATCGCCGTCGCCCACCACGTATCTCCGATAATTCCGTTTCTGTTCAACCAGGTGGCGACGAAAAACGTCTGTACCGTGCAAAGAACGACGGTAAGATAGCGGGTCCATTGATTCAGCTTTTGCCGGCCGACCTCGCCCTCTTCCTGAATTTTCTTTACTGCGGGTGAGAGCACCGGCAGTAGCTGCATGATGATCGACGCTGTAATGTAGGGCGTTACACCCAATGCAAAAACCGAGATCGTACGGAAATTACCGCCTGAAAAAAGATCGAGAACTCCTAGAAGCGTACCCGCGACTTCGCCCCAAACTCTTTCAAGCTGAACTTTGTTAATACCGGGAGCCGTTACATGAGCGCCCAGACGATAGACCGCCAGCAACCCAAGCGTAAAAAGGATACGCGTTCGAAGCTCCGGAACCTTGAACATGTTCTGGACTGCGCTAAAAAACTTCTCCATATGATTCCTCTAAATGCGGACTGCGGACTGCGGAGTGAGGAATTCGGAATTTGGATTCAACTCTTTAATCCGCTTTCCGCATTCCGCAATCAATTACGCCGCGGCCGTTTCGTACTTAACGATCTGTGTTGCCGCTCCGCCCGCCTTTTCGATCTTGTCCTTCGCGGTTTTTGTAAAACGGTGGGCCGAGATCTTTAAGGCCTTCGATACGTCACCATTGCCCAGTATTACGAGATCGTGCTTGGCCTTCTTGATCAATCCGCGAGTGTGCAGGATTTCCGGTGTTACTTCGTCACCCGCGTTAAAGCTTGCTTCGATCTTCGCAAGACTGATCTCGATCCACTCTTTCTTGAAGATGTTCGTAAACCCGCGCTTCGGCAATCTACGCTGCAAAGGCATCTGGCCGCCTTCAAAACCCGGACGGCTGCTGTAGCCCGAACGTGATTTCTGGCCCTTGTGCCCACGCCCGGCAGTTTTGCCAAGCCCCGAACCAGGTCCGCGTCCTACACGTTTTTTCTTATGTGTCGAGCCTTTTGCCGGCTTTAAATTATTTAGTGCTAATGCCATTGTCTTTTCCTCGTGTAAATCGTGAATCGTCAATCGCGAATCGTCTCAATAGTCTTCGCGATTTACGATTTACCATTTACGATTTACCATTTACGATTCACCATTCACCATTCACGATTGACTAATCAACAATTCTCAAAAGATGCGGAACCTTCGCAACTATTCCGCGCGTTCCCGGTGAATCGATACGCGTCACCGTCTGATTAAGCTTGGTTATACCAAGGTTTCGGACAATCACCTTTTGCTTTTTGGAATATCCGATCGTGCTCTTGTAGTACTGGATCTTGATCGTTCCGCCTTCAGTATTTTCTGTTTTCTTTGCCATTGCTTTATGATTTCAAATTTCAAATTCCAGATTCCACATTAAAGATTTGGAATTTGGAATTTGGAATCTGGAATTTTAGATCAGTTCTTCCACCTGTTTACCCCGAAGCCGCGCCACTTCGATCGGATCCTTCATCCGCGAAAGCCCGTTGAAGGTTGCACGAACAACATTGTGATTGTTGTTCGATCCGAGTATCTTTGTGCGGACATTGTGCACGCCTAGCGATTGCAGAACGGCACGCACGGCGCCGCCGGCAATAACGCCGGTTCCTTCAGCCGCCGGTTTAAGCAACACGCGTCCCGCTCCATATTCCCCGATCAGCTCATGCGGAAGAGTTCCGTCGATCAGCGGTACGCGGATAAGATTGTTCTTTGCCGCTTCGACCGCCTTCTTGATCGCGTTCGGCACTTCTTTTGCCTTGCCGGTCCCAAAACCAACGTGGCCCGCTTCATCGCCGATAACAACCAATGCCGCGAACGACATGTTTTTGCCGCCCTTAACAACCTTGGTAACGCGGTTGATCGAAATAAGCTGGTCCTTCAGTATCAGACCGTTCGGATTAATTCTCTGTTTAAACATTATCCTTACTCTCTTCCTTTGCCGGCTTTTCGGCCAACTCATTCTTGTTCAATCCGGCTTCGCGGGTAGCATCCAATAACGCCTTCACGCGTCCGTGATAGACATAACCGCCGCGATCATAAACGACATTCGAAACACCGGCCTTGATTGCCCGTTCCGCGATCGCTTTGCCGATGGTTTTGGCCGCCTCAATATTTCCGCCTGTCTTGCCGGCAAGCGTCTTCTCGGCGGTCGACGCCGTCGCCAACGTTTTGCCGCTGTCGTCGTCGATAAGCTGTGCGTAAATGTGGTTTAAACTGCGAAATACCGCAAGACGCGGCCTTTCCGCCGACCCGCGCACTTTCTTTCGGATCCGGCTGTGAACCCCGCGACGAATATCTGCTCTGCTTTTCTGTGCCATAATCTTGATTCTCGTAAATTGTCAATCGTTATTCGTAAGACAGTCTTTCTTGTCGATTTACGATTAACGATTCCCTATTTACTATTTCCCAGTCTTGCCCGGTTTCAATTTATAAGTCCTGTCCGCGTAACGAATCCCTTTGCCTTTATAGGCGTCGGGCTTGCGAAGCCTGTTCAGCTCGGCCGCGACCTGGCCAAGCTTTTGTTTGTCGATGCCGCTCAGCGCGATCGTCAATTGATACTGATTGATCGAAGTTTTGGTATTGACGCGTTCCGTTTTAGCCTCGATTCCGGCCGGAAGAACGTATTCGATCGGGTGCGAATATCCAAGTGCGAAGACAATCTTGTTGCCCTGCACATCGGCCTTGTAACCCACTCCGACAACATCCATTTCCCGCTTGAACCCTTCGGTCACGCCAACAACCGCATTGTTCGCCAAAGCCCGCGCCAGCCCGTGAAATGCCGCAATATCGTCATTTGCACGCTCGGCCGTAAGCGTCCCGTCTTCCTGTGTAAACTTAACGCCGCTCGGAACGGGCGAGCTCAAAGTTCCTTTCGGCCCTTTTACTTCCAGTTGCGAATCGCTGATCGTTACGGTCACACCCGCCGGTATCGTGATCGGTTTTTTTCCTACTCTTGACATATCTTTTTAAGGATAAAGGATGAAGGATAAAGGATAAATTAAGAAAAAGCGGACCCATCTGAGCATCTTTCTAGTTCATCCTTATCCTTTATCCTTCATCCTTCATCCTTTAATATACTTCCGCCAATATCTCGCCGCCGACATTTTCGCTGCGGGCCTTTTTTCCGCTCATCAAACCGCGCGAGGTTGAGACGATATTTATACCGTAACCGCCGAGAACACGCGGAATTTCACCGGCTCCGACATACACACGGCGGCCCGGGCGTGAAACTCTCGATAGGTGCGTGATCGACGACGTGCCTTTTGAGTCGTAACGCAAAAACACGCGAATCACGTATTTTACACCTTCGCCCTTGGTGGTGAAATTGTTGATGTAGCCTTCCTCTTTGAGGATTCTCGCGACTTCCAGTTTCAGTTTTGAACCGGGCATATCCACGCGCGGATGATTCGCTGCAATTGCATTGCGAACCCGCGTGAGCATATCGGCTATTGGATCTGTCATTACTATTTTACTCCGTCAAATTATTCCATATTTCAGATTCCAAATTCCAAAATTAAAATTAATCTGGAATCTGAAATATGGAATGTGGAATTTTCTCTACCAGCTCGACTTTACAACTCCGGGTATCTGCCCTTCGAGCGCCAATTCTCGTAACGCGATTCGCGAAACACCAAATTTTCTCAGGTAACCCCGCGAGCGGCCGGATTGCGAACATCGGTTGCGCACGCGTATCGGGCTCGCATCCCTCGGCATCTTCTGAAGCCTGATCACCGCCGCATCGACCTCTTCAGGCGTCGATTTAGGGTTATTGATGATCTTCTTCGAGTCCGCCCGGCGGCCCGCCCAAAGAGCGACCTTAACTTTCCGCTTATTGTTCTTAACTACTTTGCTGATCTTTGCCATATTCTTATAGTGTTCAAAGTTTAATGTTCATAGCTAGTTCCAACCTTAAACTTTGAACCTGGAACCTTGAACTATTGCCTAAAAGGCATTCCCATCGACTTCAAAAGCGAACGTGCTTCGTCGTCGTTTCGAGCGGTCGTAATAATCGAGATGTTCATCCCGCGCGTTTTGTCCACCTTGTTAAAGTCGATCTCCGGGAAGATCAACTGCTCGCGAATACCGAGTGTATAATTCCCGCGGCCGTCAAACGCTTTTGCCGAAATTCCGCGAAAGTCGCGGACACGCGGCAGGGCGATCGAGATAAGCCGGTCGAGAAATTCGTACATGCGGTCGCCGCGAAGCGTTACCATTGTGCCGATCGCCATTCCCTGTCGAAGCTTAAAAGCCGCGATCGACTTCTTGGCTTTCGTGATAACAGGTTTCTGACCCGTAATCGATTTCAGCTCTTCCGTCGCGACATCAAGTATTTTGGCGTTGCTGCTCGCCTCGCCAAGTCCCATGTTGACGACGATCTTGTCGATCTTCGGGATCGCCATCGGATTCTTAATATCGAATTCCTTGGCCAAAGCCGGTGAGATCTCTTTCTT
>JANNGV010000230.1:0-1783 GCA_031404055.1 Chloracidobacterium sp. | reverse complement strand
CCTGGCTTGGCAAGGCGCGCGAAACCATCGACAACGCCCAGATGCGCTACTTCATCGTGCACCTGCACCGCCTGCTTGATCCCGCAACGGACACGGCCAAGCGCAAGAAGGCTTAAACCGTTCCGAGCTCGGAGAGGGCGAGGCCGAAATACATCGCAACGTGGGGAGTGAGATAGCAAAAAGCGGGGTTGATATGCTCATCGGAGTTCGCGGTCTCGCTCGCGAAATGGTTGAGGGTGCGAAAGAGGACGGATTGACTTCGGTCGAGTTTGCAGACGATTCCGATACCGCGGGCGAAATCCTGCTCGCGGAAATACGGCACGGCGATCTGGTGCTGGTTAAAGGCTCGCGAGGCGTGCGGACGGAAAAGGTTATAGAAAAGCTATTGGAGAAATTTGAATTGGAGGATGAAGACTCGGCGACCCGGTGACGCGGCGACGCGGCGTTTAGCCCGCACGCACGCGGCTTGCAGTCCGCAAACCGAATTTCGCAGATGCTCTATTACTTCCTATACGAATTCCTTTTCAAACAATATGGCACCGAAACCGCGTCATATTTTTTGAGGGGCATGAATGTCATCCAGTACGTAACGTTCCGTACGGCGATGGCGACGATCACGGCACTACTCATTTCGCTGTTGTTTGGCGGTCGGGTGATAAAAAAGCTTTCGGAGCTGAAGATCGGTCAGGAAATTCGCGAAGAGCTTTCCGCAGAGCATCAGGCCAAGAAAGGCACGCCGACTATGGGCGGCGTTTTGATAATCGGCGCGGTGTTTGCTTCGACGATACTTTGGGCCCGGCTTGACAGTATTTTTCTTTGGCTCGCTCTCGGCGCGACATTGTTTTTCGGGGCTGTAGGTTTTGCGGACGATTACATAAAGATCGTCAAAAAACGGAGCCTTGGTCTGACCGAAAGGCAAAAATTGGCTGGACAATTGATAACTGCGGTGCTGATTTGGGCGGTGCTGTATTTTCTGACGAATTACACGTGGAATGTCAGCATTCCTTTTATTAAGGCAACGGCGGAGGCCGATGGCATTTCGTATCTATGGCCGGGAATTTACCTGATCTTTATCATTTTTGTTTTGCTCGGCTCGTCGAACGCGGTGAATTTGACGGACGGGATGGACGGTTTGGCGACCAGTATTACATTTGTAGCGATGTCCGCGCTGACAGCTTTGACTTACGTAGCAAGCGACCGGCGATGGGCGGAATATCTGGACATTACGCACAACCCGTCGTCCGCAGAACTAACGGTTTTTTGCGGAGCCATGGTTGGGGCGAGCCTTGGATTTCTTTGGTATAACGCACCGCCCGCAGAGGTCTTTATGGGTGATGTCGGATCCCTGGCGATCGGCGGGGCGTTGGGCACGGTCGCCATTCTGACAAAACAGGAGTTTTTGCTGCCATTCATTGGCGGGATATTTATCATCGAGGCGGCGTCGGTGATGATTCAGGTTTCGTTCTTTAAATTTACTAAGCGAAACAGCGGAGTCGGCAAGCGGGTTTTTCTACAGGCGCCGCTGCATCATCATTTTCAGCTTGCGGGCTGGAAGGAGCCGAAGATAGTCTTTCGCTTTTTAATCGTGGCTATCTTGTTTGCTTTATTAAGTTTATCGACGTTAAAGCTTCGGTAAAAGGTTTTGGTTGGGTGTTTCGTTCCGGCTTTCCGCAAGCGCGGTTGCTGGGTCTGGTGGAATGTGGCACGCACGCGGTGACGGCCGCCGAGGTCGCGCCCTACAACCACAGCGAGCAGGCCATGGCTACGCAGATGCTGCCGGCCA